>VGPP01000059.1 GCA_016882585.1 Cyanobacteria bacterium M_surface_7_m2_037 | reverse complement strand
TGGGCCTGCGACACCAGCGTGGTGATGCTGCCGTTGTGCTCCAGGCGCGTGAGGCAACGGCTGCGGTGATGGCACTGGATCAACCGGCCTTGGCGATCGCGCGTCTGGCCGTTGGCGAACTCGGAAGGCTCCAGAAAGGTGCTCACGCCGTGCTGTTCGCTCCAGCGCAGGGTGCGATTACCCGGGATGTCGCTGAAGAACAGGCAGCGCTGATCGCCAAACCACACGGGCCCCTCAAGCCAGCGGAAGCCCTCCGCCAGCTGCTCCAGCTCGGCGTTGAACAACACCAAGGCCTCGAAGCGCGGGTCGTAGCTCTCGGTGCAGCTGGAGGGTTGGCTCATTGGAAGAAGCCTGGGGGGGCCTGCCGCCAGGCAGCGTCGTTGCGCTGGATGATCAGCTGCACGCAGGGCTCATCGCCCACCTGGGCGGAGAGATGCCCCTTGTGCCCTTCCGGCGTGGCGATGCAGCCCTGATCGCCACCGAAGGAATACTCGCCGGCGCGCATGATCGCGATCTGCCCGTCCATGCTCTGCACCGACCAGGCGCCCCGCAGCACATAGATCCATTTGGGCACGTGGTTTTCGTGCCAGTCGGCCGTCCACCCCACCGGTAGGTAGGTGACGAAGGCATTGCCCTGATCAAACAGGGGCCTTGAGAACTGAGGGGAATCGCCGGGGCCCAGCTGCCCGAGTTGGAACTGGCTGATCGTGCACCGCTGCTGGCGGCTGATGCCATCCGTACCGGTCCAGAGATGCCAATAGGTCTCCGGTTGGGGCGCCAGGCTGAAGGGATCGCTCATGGCTGGCGGGTTCAGTCTTTGATGGCGATGGCGGAGATCTCAAGCTGGATGCCCAGCACCAGAGCCGATACCTCCACCACGGCGCGGGAGGGGTAGGCCATGGGGTCGGGGAAATACTCCTGCCAAACGGCGTCGAAGGTGTCGAGCGTGTTGATGTCGGTGAGATACACCGTGGCGCTCACCAGGTGTTCGAAGCCGAACCCGGCTTCCTCGAGCACCGCCTGCATATTCCGCATCACCTGCCGTGATTCCAGGGTGATGTCGCCGTCGCCCACCTTGAGATTGGTGGTGGGATCCACCGGCAGCTGACCGGTGATGAACAGCATGTTGCCCATCTGGAAGCCCTGGCTGTAAGAGGCCACAGGCTTGGGAAAGCGGTCGCTGTGAATAGCTCTGCGGATCACACCGGCGGACATTGACAATCAGCTCAGAAGGGTTGCTTCACCGTAGGCAACCTGCCGGGAATGTCACCGCATTGTCATGTGAGCGCTGGATCACTCATCGGGTGTTGCAGATCGCAGGCAGGATGGCGCAAACCCCCTAGCGTCCACCCAGTTCTCAGCCACAGACGGCTGTCTTCGCCATGACCGCAACCAACCCCTACGCCCTCGAGACCCTCTCCAACCTGCTCAAGGGCAAGGTGATCATCGTGACCGGTGGCAACAGCGGGATCGGCAAGTCGATTGTGGAGGTGGTGGCGCGCCTCGGCGCCCGCGTGGTGATCGACTATCGCTCGCACCCCGAAGCCACCGAGGCGATTGAGCAAGAAATCGGTGAACTGGGCGGAACCTGTTTCGGCGTTCAAGCCGATGTGGGCAAGCTCGATGATCTGCAGCGCCTGGTGCAGGAGGCCGTGAACCGCTACGGCCGCCTCGATGTGATGGTGAACAACGCCGGCATCGAAACCCGCACCTCCATCCTCGACACCACCCCCGAGGATTTCGACAAGGTGCTGAACGTGAATCTGCGCGGTGTGTTCTTCGCCACGCAGTACGCGGCCAAGCAGATGATTGCCCAGGGCAGTGGCGGCCGCATCATCAACATCTCCTCGGTGCACGAGGACTGGCCGATGCCCAACAACACCCCCTACTGCGTGGCCAAGGGCGGCGTGCGCATGCTCACCCGCACCGCTGGTGTGGAGCTGGCCTCCAAGGGCGTGTCGATTGTGAATGTGGGCCCCGGTGCCGTGGCCACGCCGATCAACGATTCCACGATGAACAACCCGGAGCTGCTGGCCAAGCTCAACGCCGCGATCCCCATGGGCCGCATGGCCCAACCCGAGGAGATCGCCAAGGTGGTGGCCTTCCTCGCTAGCGACGCAGCCAGCTACATCACCGCCACCAGCATCTTTGCCGACGGCGGCATCATGCAGAGCAGCCCCGGCCTGTGAGGCTTCCTTGAGGATCAGTCGCGAGCAGCTGCAGCGGATCCGCGGCCGTCACTTCGGTTATCGCATCACGCTGGCTTATGAGCTGTCGATGCTGCTGCTGCTGCCGGTGGCTCAGCTGTTCCCGCCGCTGCTATCGCTGCTGCTGGTTGGCCAGGCCACCGTGTTGATGGTGTTCGTGAGTCGCTTCAGCTCTCTGCGTGCCACACGACCGCTGATGTATGCGATGGGCTGCATGGCCATCACCCTGGAGGTGATCTGGCATGCAGCCATGCTGTGGAGCCCAGTGTTGGCACGCCAGCTCACCCTGCCCCACGTCGTGGTGTGGATGGCCTTCCTCGTCCTCACCGTGGTCCGGAAGGTGAAGTCATTGATTCGTGAGCCGTTCGTCACCACATCGGTGGTTCTTGGTGCGGCGGCCGGCTACCTCACGGTTGGCATTGCCGGGGGTGTTCTGCTCACGGCGATGTGGGTTCTGCAGCCCTCGGCCTTTGTGCTTTCGGCTCTGCCACCGGTTGCCGGTGCGGGTGCGGGCGGCGTGGCTGTTGCACCTGCCCTGATGGCCGCTTCCTTCGGGCTGCTCACCACCGCTGGCACCGCTGTGCTCATCCCCAGCAACATCAATGTTCAGGTGATCGCCAACGTGATCACCATCAGTGGTCAGCTATACGTGGCCATCTTGATTGCGCTGATTCTTGGGCGCGTTCAGAAACGGCTCTCCTGACGGCAGCAACGATGAAGGCCTTGAACGAGCTCATCCGTCGGCTGGCCCAGCTCGGTTTGCTGGGATTGTTTGTGGGCCTGCTGTGCTTGCCGTTCAACCTGGTGGATCGATGGGGCGATCAGCTGCTTGGTCTGCTGCCCGCCTTCAGTGGCTCAACCTGGCGGCCTCTCACGGTGCTGCTGGCCTGTTCGCCGGTGGTGGTCTTCCCGTTGTTGATGTTGTTGCAGAGCGGCATCTTCAGCCGCGGCAAGGGGTCAGGAATCCCGCAGACGATGACCAGCCTGGAGGAACCGGAGCAAGCCGGCGTGCTGCTCGGCCTCGTTCCCAGCCTGCAGCGCTTGCTCCTGTGGACCCTTGCCAGCCTGAGTTTGATGCCACTGGGTCGTGAGGGTCCCGTGGTTCAGATCGGAGCCTCGGCGGCGTACTGGTTGCGCCGTCGCTTTCCCCGATGGCTGGCCGATCTCAGCCACTCTGATCTGATGGCGGTGGCTGGTGGTGCTGGCCTCGCTGGCGGCTTCAACACGCCGTTGATGGGCGTGGTGTTTGTGGCCGAGGAGTTTCTGGGTACGTTCTCGATGCGGCTGATCTGGCCTGCGCTGGTGATCAGTGCCTTGGCTGCGGCGGTGAGCAGTGCGGTGGGTGAGCCGGAATTTGCACTCGGCATGGTGGGTGTGGCTCCCGCTGAACTGATCCAGCTCAGCTGGGCGTTGCCCATCGGTGTGTTGGCGGGAGCTCTCGGTGCTGTGTTCGCACGCACGCTGTTGCAGGTCACGCGCTGTTTCCGCTCACTGTTGCAGCGTCAACCGCTGCGGCTGGGTCTGCTGCTGGGGGTTTGCCTGAGCGTGTTTCTGCTCCTCAGCGGCGGTGCCTCCGGCTGCGATGGCGAGTTGCTGATGCGCCACATGATTGAAGGAGGATCACCCACCAATGCCCTGCTGCCTGGCGTTCTGGGTGATCTGTTCACCTTGGTGCTGCGGGTGATTGGTCCTGTGCTGGCCCTGGGCGCTGGCATCCCCGGCGGTCTGATCGATCCGTCGTTTGCGTTCGGAGCTGTGCTCGGCCACAGCCTGGGGGATGCCGGGATGGTGCCCCAGATGGGCTTGGCGTTTGGCATGGTGGCGGGCTTGGCCGGTGCCACCCAGCTGCCGGTGATGGCCGTGTTGTTCGCCGTGCGCATGGCCGGCGATCAGCAACTGCTGCCCGGTTTGCTGTTGGCCTCTGTGATCGCGGCTTATGTCAGCCGGTTGCTAGTCGACAAGCCCGTGTATCACGCCCTCAAAGAGATCGGCGATGAGCCGATGGCCCCGGCCTCATGACGGCGCCTGGGTGATCACCAGGGCCGAGCGCTCGCGCGTGATGATCATCCACAACCACTTGGTGAGCAGGGTGAGGCGGTTTTCGTTGTCGGGGATGAAGGCCAGGTGAGCCAATCCCCACAGCAGCCAGCCCAAGGCTCCGCTCACCTTGATGCCCCGAAGATCGGCAACGGCGAAGAGCGGACCCACCACCGCCATGCTGCCGAAATCGGTGAACACAAACGGCGCGTGGGTCTGGTTCTGCAACTTGGCGAGGATGTCTTTGGCCACCCAGCCCCCCATCTGCACGGCCGGGCCGGCCATCCCCGGTAGTGGTTTGCCGTTCTTGGTGTGGCTGTAGCTGCAGAGATCGCCCACAACGCGGATCTCGGGATGTCCGGGGATGGAGAAATCCGGCTCCACTGGGAGGCGTCCACCGCGATCCACACTGCAACCAGTGCGCTCGGCCAGCAGTTTGCCCAGGGGTGAGGCGGCCACACCGGCGGTCCAGCAGATCGTGCCGGCCTCCAGGGTCACTTCACCATCGCTGGTGGTGACCACCAGCTTGTTCGCTTCAATCGTTTTCACGCGCCCCCCCAGCAGCAGCTCCACGCCGGAGCGCTTGAGGTGATCGCCGGCGGCCTTCGAGAGCTGGGGATCCATGGCCCGCAGCACGCGATCGCCGGGATCCACCAGGGTCACCTTGCAGAGGCTGGGATCGATCTGTTTGAAATCCCGCTCCAGGGTGTGGCGCATCAGGTCGTTGAGGGAGGCCGCCAGTTCGCAACCGGTGGGGCCGCCACCCACCACCACCACCGACTGCAGCAGGCGCCTTTGGGTGGGATCTGGAGTTTGCTCCGCCTCCTCGAGGGCACCCAGCACCCGCTTGCGAATGCCATAGGCATCTTCGAGTGATTTCATCGGTGTGGCGAACTGCGCCCACTCGTCGTGGCCGAAGTAGCTGCTGGTGGCACCGGCCGCCACGATCAGGTGGTCGTAGTGGAGTCGACGATCGTTGAAGATCACCTCCTGGGCGGAGGTGTCGATGTCGTCCACCTCTCCCATCAGGATCTGCACATTGGGAGCCTGCCCCAACATGATCCGCAGCGGCGAGGCCACATCGGTTTGCGACACCAGCCCTGAGGCCACCTGATACAGCAGGGGCTGGAACAGGTTGAAGTTGCGCTTGTCGATCAGGGTGACGCGCACGGTTTTCCCCGCCAGCGCGTGGGCTGCTTTGAGGCCGGCGAAGCCACCACCCACGATTACCACGTGGGGAGCGTTCCTGAGCAGTTCAGTGGGTGGTGTGAGTTCGAGGAAGAACCGCTCCGGAGCCATCAGTGCACATAGCGCTGGTCGCACGCTAACGAGAGTTGGCCCTCTTCACAGGCCGATCTTCACCTTCACCGGCGCTTTGGGCTGCACGTCGACTTCCATGGGCTGCTCTTCGCTCATGTTGACCTGAATGGGATTGGGGTTGCTGACCTCCACCTGAATGGGTTTGGGGTTGTTGACGCTCAGCTTCACCGGCGCCTGCTCGGTGACTTGCACCTTCACGCTGCCGCCGTGGCGCATCTTCACGGGGTCGGGCATGCTCAGCATCCCCTTCACCTCACCGCCGAGCTTGAGCGGTTCCGCAAAGCTCAGCACGAGGTGCAGCTGGATCGGGTGCTGGCTGCTGCGCATCAAAAGGCCCGTCACCATGGCGCCCAGGGCGAGCACGGTGATGGGCCAACGCAGCTTCAGCCAGTGAGGATCCATGGACCTGATCAACGTGCCGCCATTCAAGCGAGTGGCTCATGGATCTGCAGGTGGGCGCGATCAGCGCCGCCCCAGCAGCTCCTCCCAGGTGGGTTGATGGGGCGTGGCGTGGTGGGTTTGCGGCTTGGGGCGGTGGCTGGTGGTCTGCGGTTTGTGGGTTGGGATAACGATGGGTTTGTGAATGGTCATGGTTGTGTTGTGCGTTGACTTATCTGTCGCTTTGCCTCGATGACAACCGAGATCACGTGGCCCCCAGTGAAGGGTTCCCCTGCGAAGGGTGAGCGCGTGACCAGTTGCCGTTCAAACTCCCGTTGGAGGGAGAGCGGATCGGGCGTGAAGGGATGCGGCGCGTTGGTGCTCGCCGATCGGTTCACTCCATCACCATAGACCTTGCCAAACGCGAGCGCCACACGTGCCGGCTCAACCTGTGCTGATCCTGGGGGGATTTCTGATCACCGAAGAGGCCTATCAGCCGATGTGCAGCTGGCTGCGGCAGCACACCCAGCAGCCCGTTGAGCTGGTGCCAGCCAATCGCTTCGATTGGTTGCTCACCTCCTGGGCCTGGGGTTGGCGGCGCCTGTTGGATCGGGCGGCAGCGCAGGCAGAAGCGCTCGCGGCCCGTTCGGCTACTGGCAAGGTCACGCTGATCGGCCACAGCTCAGGCGGCGTGATGCTGCGCCTGTTTCTGGCGGATGAAGCCTTTGCCGGCCGCACCTACAACGGCAAACGCTGGGCGGATCGGCTTTACACGCTGGGCAGCCCTCACACCGCGGTGCGCGCCACACCGCTGCGGCAGATGGTGGATCGTCGCTTCCCCGGAGCCTGTTTCGCCGATCAGGTGCACTACATCGCGGTGGCCGGTGCATTGGCTGCGGCCGAAGGCTCGGCTCTCAGTCAGCGCATGGCTCCGGGCTCCTACCAGGCCATCGCTGGCCGCCATGAT
This sequence comes from Cyanobacteria bacterium M_surface_7_m2_037, assembly GCA_016882585.1. Lineage (GTDB taxonomy): Bacteria > Cyanobacteriota > Cyanobacteriia > PCC-6307 > Cyanobiaceae > Vulcanococcus. The sequence continues at coordinate 2,804 of VGPP01000059.1, read as the reverse complement.
CTGGAAGGGGATGGCTTGGTGCCGCTGCAGTCGGCCCTGTTGCGCGGAGCAGAGCCGATCACCCTGCCCGGTGTGGCGCATGGGGGTGCGTTTGGTTCGCGCTGGTACGGCACCCCTGAGGTGGTGCAGCAGTGGTGGCGAGGCTGAGGCCGAGCGGTGTTCAGCTGCGCTCGAGCCGCTCCAGGTTGGGAATCAGCGCCATGGCGGCCAGGATCCCCAACGCCAGGATCAGCAGGGCTGGCACCAGGGCAGCGCCCACCCGTTCATCGCTGGCGTACTGATACACACGCACAGCCAGGGTGTCGAAATCAAACGGCCTCAGGGCGAAGGTGAGCGGCAGTTCCTTCACCGTGTCCACGAACACCAGCAGCCCGCCCACCAGCAGGGGGCCGCGCAGCAGGGGCAGATGCACCCGCTGCAACACGCCCAACCAGCTGTTGCCGAGGGAGGTGGCCGCTTCATCCACGCTGGGGGGGATCCGCTCCAGGGCGGCGTCGAGCCCGCCCTTCGACACGGCCAAGAAGCGATCGCTGTAGCCCCACACGAGCAGGAGCAGCGGCGCCAGTGCTAGGGGGCCACCGATCAGCATCAGCGCCAGGGCCAGCACGGTGCCGGGGATGGCGTAGCCGAGGCCGGCGATGAAGGTGAGCCGCTGCAGCGGGATGTTGGGGATCCAACGCTTGGCGATGGCGAGCAGCAGGCCACCAGCCACCGTGAGGGCGGCAGCCAGCAGGGCCAGGCCGAAGCTGCGGCTACCGAGGGCCAGCAGCTCGGTGGTGTCTTCAGCGCGGATTTGATCCCAACTGAATCCAGCCCAGATCAACGGCAGCCCCAACGTGATCAGGGGCGGGAGCAGGCAGAGCGCTTGGCTGAGCCAGCGCCGTTGCCCCACCAGGCGCCATTGGGGGTCGGCATCGCCGTCGTTGCCGAGGTTCCAGCAGCGACTGCGCTGGCGCAGGTTGCGCTCCGCTCCCACCAGCAGCGCCACGATCACCAGGGCCATCAGGGCCAGGGCCACAGCGCCCTGGGGGTCGCCATCTTGTTGCCAGCGGTTGAGGATGCCGGTGGAGAGCGTTGGCACTCCGAGCAGTTGCACGGCTCCGAGCTCGTTCACCACCTCCATGCCCCCCAGGGCCACCCCAGCCCCGATGGCCGGTAGGGCCATCGGCAGGGCCACCCGCCAGAAGCTGCCCCAGGGGCCAACCCCCAGGCTGCGGCAGGCTTCCAGCTGGCGGCGCCCGCTCACCGAGAAGCTCTCGGTGGAAAGCAGAAACACATAGCTGTAGGTGCTCAGCACCATCACGATCAGCGTAGGCGTGAAGCCGTGCACGCGCACCCCGAAGCGGCTGCCCAGATCGATCCAGGTGGCGGCCAGCAGATAGCTGGGGGTTGCCAGAGGCAGCAATTGGGCGATGCGCAACCAGCGCCGGCCCGGAAAGGCGCAGCGCGCCGTGATCCAGCCGGTGGCGGTGCCCAGCAGAGCGGTGAGCAGACCCACCAAGGCCACCAGGGCCAGGGTGTTGAGCACTTGCTCACCCCCGCCGAGACCCAGATCAAAGCGGCTGCCTTCGCTGGCCGTGAAGGCAAACCAGCCCAGGCTCAGCACCGGTGCCAGGGCCAGGGCACACAGCATCAGCACCCCAGCTCCGAGCAGGCTGCGCTGTGGGCTGCGTGATGGGGCCTGGGCGGAGAGAGGAACCATGGGCAAAAAGCCTACGGGGCTTGGGTTTTGCACCGTTTGGTGTGACAAATGTCACACCCGTGGGTGGGCAATGATCGCTGCCCTTCTGGAGGGCACGTTGTGCTGGCCATAGTGCCCACAAGCACGATTTGCCCCCTTGAATTTCCCCTCGTTGCGATCCCTGCGCCAACCCGAATCGCTGGGTGCCCTTGCTCTGCTGGCGGTGAGCGCCACCGGTGCGGCGATCACTGCGCTTGGCCTTGAGAGCACCCAGGCTCCAGCCCAGGCCCAGAGCCAGGAGATCGGTGTGTACTCCGGCCGTCACTACAACACCGATAAGGAGCTTTACCGGCAGTTCACCGCCCGCACCGGCATCAAGGTGAAGCTGCTGGAGGCCAAAGACGATGCTCTGATTGAGCGGGTGCGCACTGAAGGCAAGAACAGCCCGGCCGATGTGCTGGTGCTGGTGGATGCTGCTCGACTCGACAAGGCTTCCGACATGGGCCTGTTCCGCTCCAGCCCTTCCGCCACGTTGATGCGTGATGTGCCGCTCAATCTGCGTGACAGCAAGGGCCGCTGGTTTGGGTTGACCCGCCGGGTGCGGGTGCCGGTGGTGAATCCCAAGCTGGTGAATCCCGCCAGCATCCGCACCTATGCCGATCTGGCGAACCCGGCCCTGAAGGGCAAGCTCTGCCTGCGCGACAGCAAGAGCGTGTACAACCAGTCGCTGGTGGCGGATCAGATGATCCTGCGGGGCGATGCCGCTGCGGCGAAATGGGTGAAGGGGATGACCGCCAATGTGACCAAGCCCTACTTCACCTCGGATACGCCGTTGATTCGCGCTGTGGCCAACGGTGAGTGTGGTGTGGGCCTGGTGAACACCTACTACCTGGCTCGGATGCTCTCGGGCGACAACGGCGCCGCCGATAAGGCGATGGCCGGCAAGGTGAAGGTGGTGTTCACCAATCCAGCGCACGTGAACATCTCCGGGGCCGGGGTGGTGAAAACCTCCAAGAACCCTCAGGCTGCTCTCAAGTTGATTGAGTTCCTGGCCTCACCCACCGGCGGCCGCGGCTACGCCGAAGCCAACAATGAATATCCACTCAAGGGCTACGGCAACAAC
>VGPP01000058.1 GCA_016882585.1 Cyanobacteria bacterium M_surface_7_m2_037 | reverse complement strand
GGTGCCCCGATCAACCCTGGCCATAATCGGGCAAAGGCGTCGGCAGGCAAGCGATGGTTGAGATGCGCGTGGCCGGCATCGCCCTCGACGCCGCCAGCCGCAGCCCGATCGTGCTGCTGCGCGATCCCTCCGGGCGCCGGCAGGTGCCGATCTGGATCGACCAGGCCCAGGCCCAAAACATCATGGCGGGGCTGAAAGATCAGGCCCCCGCCCGGCCCCTCAGCCACGACCTGATGGCCAAGTTGCTGGAGGCAGGCGGGCTCGACCTGCAGCGCGTGATCATTCACACCATCGAAGACAGCACCTTCCGGGCCGTGCTCAAGCTCAGCGGCGCCGATGGCAACAGCCACGAGCTCGATGCCCGCCCCAGCGATGCCATTGCCCTGGCCCTGCGCACCGGCAGCGGCATCTGGATGCTGGAAGAGGTGGTGGCCGATGCCTCGATCCCGGTGGATGCCGAGGCTGATGCCGAAGATGCCGCCGACTTCCGCCGCTTCCTCGATGGGATCAGTCCCGCCGAGCTGGTGCGGCACATCCGCCAGGCCCAGACCGAGAGCAGCGAGGAGGAGGAAGCCGGCGATGACGACGCCTCCGGCGCAGACACCCCCAGCTGAGCGCCGACGCTTTGGACGCGGGGCGGCGGTTTCACCCTTCTGCCTGGGCACGATGCGCGCCACGGGTAGCCCCGAGCAGATGGCTGCGGTGCTCGCCGCGGCCATGGCCGCGGGCATCAACCATGTGGAAACGGCCCCGGCCTACGGCATGGCGGAGCGCCATCTGGGGCAGGCGCTGCGCGCCCTCAGCGCTCGCGATCCCGCCGCCCACGCCGATCTGGTGATCACCAGCAAGCTGCTGCCTGGCTGCAGCCTGCAGGAGGGCCAGGATCAGCTGCGGGCGCTGCTGGAGCGGCTTGGGCTGGCTCGGCTGCACAACCTGGCGGTGCATGGCCTCAACCGGCCCGAACACCTCAGCTGGGCCCTCGAGGGGGCCGGCGCCGAGCTGCTCAGCTGGGCGCTCGACAGCAACCTGGTAGGCCAGGTGGGTTTTTCCAGCCACGGCAGCAACGGCCTGATCGAGCAGGCACTGGCCAGCGGACGCTTCAGCTTCTGCAGCCTGCACGTGCATCTGTTCGATCAAACCCGGCTTTCCATCGCCCAGGCGGCCCTGCAGGAAGGGATCGGTGTGCTCGCCATCTCCCCGGCCGACAAGGGCGGACGCCTCTATGCCCCCTCAGCGGAGCTGCTGGCGGATTGCGCGCCGTTCCATCCCTTGGAGCTGGCCTATCGCTTTCTGCTGGATGCCGGCCTCTCCACCCTCACGCTCGGTGCCGAGCAGCCCTCCGATCTGGATCTGGCGCAGAGGCTGATGGGCGCCACACCCTGGCTCAGCGACGAGCACCACGCCGCCCTCAGCCGTCTGCAGGCAGCAGGGCGAGAGCGTCTCGGCGCCGAGGTCTGCGGCCAATGCCGCGCCTGCCTGCCCTGCCCCAATGCGGTGCCAATCCCAGAGCTGCTGCGCTTGCGCAATCTGGCGGTGGGCCATGGCATGAACGCCTTCGCCCAGGAGCGCTACAACCTGATCGGCAGGGCCGGGCACTGGTGGGAGGAGCTCAATGCCAGCGCCTGCCAGCGCTGCGGCGAGTGCCTGCCCCGCTGCCCTCACCAGCTCCCGATTCCCGATCTGTTGGCCGACACCCACCAGCGGCTGGCAGCAGCGCCGCGGCGGCGTCTCTGGGGCTGAGCCTTAGCCAGCCATCGCCTGGTCCCACAGCTGCTGCAAGCCCTGGCGTTGCGCGGCGTTGAGCGGTTCCAGGTTGGTGCAGCGCTCCAGCACGTCGGGCGGGGGCAACAGCAACGGGCGCAGCCGCGCCGGCCAGCGCTTCAGAGCGGGTGCCAGCTGGGCCGCGGGCAGCGGCGGCACCCAACCGGCCGCCAGCAACCGATCGAGAAGCGGCAGGTTCAACCCATCCCGCAGCCACTCCAGGGGCAGCGGCGATCCTGTTGAACCTGCGGGGCCCGTGGGGTTCTGGCGCACCAACAGTTGCCACCAGAGCGGTGAGCCCGTGGCCGGCAGGAAGGCCGTGAGCCGCGGATCGCGCTGCAGCAGGGGCACAGCGCGCTGGCTGGTGACCACCGCCGCATCCGCATCCCCTGCCAACAGGAAATTCAGCCCCTGGCGTTCATCCAGGCTGAGGGCCTGGCGGTGCAGGCGGCGCACCTGATCCACCAACGCGACATCGCCCGGGGAAGGAACCCCAGCCGGTTTGGAGCTGAGCTGCCGCTGTGCCAGGGCGATCAACAGCCTCGGGCTCGCGGGCAACACCAGCCGGCCTTTCAGGCTGGGATCGAGCAACAGGGCCCAGCCCTCGCTTTGGCGCCGGAGGAGATCCGGGCGGTTGCGCAGCAGGATCACCCAGGTGCCGAAGGCCCAGGGGAAGGCCTTCGCCGCGGCGTCCGGGCCGGCAAACAGGCGGCTGGGCGCCTGGGCGATCGGATCGAGCAGCTCCAGCAGGGCTGGAGCGTTGATCGGCTGCAGCGCAGCCGCCGGCAGCTGCTGCAGCCAGCCATCACCCAGGCTGATCAGGCGGCTCGCTGGGCTGGGAGCGCGCAGCTGCTCCAGCAGTTCCGCCGGAGTGTCGAGCACCTGGGAGCGCCAGCTGGAGGGCAGCGCCTTGAGCCAGGCGGAGGGCAGCTGGCCGCGCACGCTCAGCAGCCGGCCGGCATCACCGCCTCGGGAGCAGCCGGCCAGTGCTCCTGCAGCCAGCGCCGTGCCTCCCAGGCTGGCCAGCTGCAGCAGGTGGCGGCGCGAGAGCAGAGGGGCTTGGGCCATGGCCCGACCCTAAGGGGCAAACCCGATCACACCAGCTGGCTGCAGGCCTCGTCGCACGCGGCGGCCAGCGCCGCGGGGCTGCGGCCGCTGAGCTCCCACAGCGCCGCCAGACCGCCAGCGCCCACGCCCTCCTTCACATAGCCCTGCTCGAACGCCAGCAGCTGCGGGGAACGGCAGCCGTGAAAGCGCAGCGAGGCCGCGAAGGCGAGGGGCTCAGCGCCCCAGCGTTGGGCGATCTGCTCCAGCAGCTGGGCCAGATCGCTACTGCCTTCTCCCGCCACCCAGGCCGTGGTGGCGATGGCGGCGTGGGCCAACAGCTGCGCACGCCGGGCGGGTTCGCACAGCGCCAGCGCCACGGCCAGCACGGCGGCCATCTGGCTGCCGCCGGCCAACAGCACCGGCACCCCGGCCAGGGCCGCCTCCAACACCAGCCCAGCGGCCAGGGGCTGCATCGGATCACCCATGGCCGCCAGCACCTGATCCGGCGGGGCAGAGCTGGTGAGTGCCGCCGCCGCCAGCCCCTGCGCCACCAGCTGGGCTTTCAAGCCATGGGCCGGCTCCCGCAGACTGCCGCTCACCAGCCCGGCAGCCGGAACCCCCAGACCCTCGAGCACCGCTTGTGCGGTGCTGGTGCCACCTGGCACGCACTCCGCCAGCAACAGCGGCCTGTGGGGGCGCCGCCCGAGCTGCTGGCCCCAGCGCCGGCCCCGGGCGAGCAGCTGGTGCACCCGCTCCAGCTCGATCGCGGCCCCAGTGCTGAGGCAGCGGGCAGGGCGATGCCCCAGCTGCAGGTGCGGCACCGCCGGAGCCACAGCAGCGCCGGCATCCACCACCAGGGGCTCGAGCGCCAGCTGCGCCACCACAACGCGAGCGATCAGAGCGGGGCTCACACCAGCGGGCAGGGGCGGCAAGGCATGGGGGCGCTGCTTCCCTGGACCGAGCAGCAGCAATTCCGCATCCGCAGCAGCGGTGAGCCGGCGACTCTCCGGCGTGGCTCCAGCCGCCGAGATGCCGGGCACGGCGGCCGTTTCGGTGCCGGCCAGCAGCACCAGCACCCGTGTGGTCTGCGCCGCATCGGCCACCTGAGCGCACCAACGCTGCGCCTGGCGGGAATCACCGCTGAGGCGCTGGAGCGTCAAAGGGGATCGAGGGCGAGCAGCGGCCGCAGCAGCGCCGGCGGGGGCGTGATCGGGCTGCGCAGCCGCGGGAAGATCCAGAGGGCCACCGCATGCAGGGCGAGCACGTAAATCACGTTCTGAAGCAGCACCAGAGCCAAGGCCAGGAGCTGCACCTGCCAGAGATCGGGCCCGCCACCGAGCTGAAGCAGGCCGCTGAGGCGCTCCAGCAGCTGGGCCGCCGCGGTGGTGATCACCACCCAGAGGTTTTCACCCAGCAGCACCGACACCACCGCCACCCGCACCAGAAAGCCGGTGGCACCGATCAGCACCCCTACCCCCCAGCTGATCCACCAGCTGAGCTGCTGCTTCCAGCACCACCCCAGCCACAGAGCCAGCAAGGTGTAGGGGAAGAGCACCAAAGGCCCCCGCACCGGCCCCATCAGCGCCACCAGCAGCAGGGCCGACACGGCCACACCCTCCACCGCACAACGGCGGTTATGCCGGAGCTGCAACAGAGCAAGCGGCAGCGGCAGCGCCAAACGGAACAGGGCACCGCCCACGGGCAGGTAGTAGAGCCCCACCCAGAGCAGGGCGGTTGCAGCCGCCAGATAGGCGGTGTCGGTGAGCTGATGGGCCTGACGCCGGCTGAGGCTCATCGCGCGGGTGGGGCCGGGGTGGTGCGCAGCGGCGCGGCCGTTTCAGCGCCAGCAGCCGGCACCCGCTCAATCGTTTCCACCTCAAAGGCCACACCGGCCTGGCGCAAAGCATCGGTCACGGCCTCAGCCGGCGAGGACGGATCCGCTGCGGGCAGCTTGATCGTGACCCGATAGGGAGCCGGGGTGAGCGCCGGAGCTGCAGGAGCCGGTTTAGCCGCGGGCTTGGCCGGTTCGCGCTTGGGCGTCTCCGCCTGGGGAGCGGGCTTGACTGCTGGGGTGGCGGTGGTGGGTTGAGCGGCGGGCGCCGCGGGAGTGGCGGGGGCCTGCGAGAAGCTGCGCGAGAGCTGATCGCCGAAGGGCGTACCACTGCAGCCGCTCACACCGGCAGCCAGCAGCAGAGGAACCAGCAACCGCCGCAGCTGCATCAGCTATCGGCGGCGCGGATCACCCGCACGGCGCTGGCCCGCAGACGGCCGGTTTTGGTGGTGGCAGGAGCCTTCTTCGCCGCGGGCTTCTTGGCGGCCGGCTTCTTGGCAGTGGTGGAGCCAGCAGCCTTGCGGCCCTTGCCCTTGCCGGCAGCCGCCTTGGCCGCCAGCAGTTCCACCGCCTGCTCAAGGGTGATCGTGTCGGCGGTGGTGCCCTCCGGCAGGGAGGCGTTCACCTTGCCCTGCTTCACATAGAGGCCGTAGGGGCCGTCAAACAGCTGAATCGCCTCATCAGCACCCTCGGGGGTGCCCAGATCCTTGAGGGCGGTGCGACCACCGCGGCCGCGCTTGGGCTGCGCCAGCAGCTCCACCGCCCGCGAGAGACCCACCATCAACACATCGTCTTCGGCCTTGAGGGAGCGGTAATCCTTCTCGCCCTTGCCCTTGTGGTGCACCACGTAGGGGCCGAAGCGGCCGAGCCCAGCTTCGATCTTGCCGCCATCGGGGTGCTCGCCCAGGTGACGCGGCAAGCGCAGCAGACCGAGGGCGTCTTCGAGGGTGAGATCTTCCGGCTTGGTGCCCTTCGGCAGGGAGGCGCGCTTCGGCTTGGGGTTCTCATCACTCACCTGGCCCCGCTGCACGTAGGGGCCGTACTGGCCGAAGAGCAGATACACCAGATCGCCGGTTTCGGGATCTTCGCCCAGGGATTCAGGCCCATCGGCCTTCTGCTTCAGGATCAGTTCGGCTTTGTCGGCATCGAGATCGGCTGGGGTGATCTCGTTGGGCAGCGTGGCCTTGAGCAGCTCCTCGGTGCCGTCCTCGGCCACACGCTTCGTTTCCAGGTAGGCGCCGAAGCGGCCGATGCGCACCACGCAGGGCAGGCCTTCCAGCTCGATCGTGCGTGAGGCGGTGGGGTCGATATCGCCTTCGCGCTGCTGCACCTGGGCTTCGAGGCCTTTGTCGCCCTTGTAGAAGCTCTCCAGGTAGGGCAGCCACTGCACCTGCCCGTGGGAGATCTCGTCGAGGGTGTTCTCCATCCGAGCCGTGAAGCTCGTGTCCACCAGATCGGGGAAGTGCTCCTCCAGCAGGGCCGTCACAGCGAACGCTGTGAAGCTGGGGGTGAGGGCGTTGTTCTGGAGCGTGGCGTAGCCGCGATCCACGATCGTGCCGATGATCGAGGCGTAGGTGGAGGGGCGGCCGATGCCCTCTTTCTCCAGCATCTTCACCAAGGCCGCTTCGCTGTAGCGGGCGGGAGGCTGGGTTTGGTGGCCGAGGGCTTCCACGCCCTTGCAGGCGGGGCTGTCGCCAGTTTTCAGCGACGGCAGCAGCACTTCCTGGCCCTCGAGGGCGGCATCAGGGTCGTCGCTGCCTTCCACGTAGGCGCGGAAGAAACCGGGGAAATCGATGCGCTTGCCGGTGGCCCGGAAGGCGGCGGTGCCGAGGCTGCCGCCGTCGGCCTCCAGATCCACGCTCAGCATCGTGAGCTTGGCGTCAGCCATCTGGGAGGCCACGGTGCGCTTCCAGATCAGCTCGTACAGGGCGAGATCACGGCCATCGAGGCCCGTGGCACCGGGATCACGGAAGCTTTCGCCAGCGGGGCGAATGGCTTCGTGGGCCTCCTGGGCGTTGCGGGCCTTGGTGGAGAACTGGCGGGCGGAAGGGCTCAGATAGTCCTTGCCGTACTTGTCGGCCACGCAGCTGCGGGCCGCATTGATGGCCTGATCACTCAGATGCACCGAATCGGTACGCATGTAAGTGATGAAGCCACGCTCGTAGAGGCCCTGGGCGGTGCGCATCGTTTCGCGGGCCGAGAGCCGCAGCTTGCGGTTGGCCTCCTGCTGCAGGGTGCTGGTGGTGAAGGGGGCCACCGGTTTACGGGTGGTGGGCTTCTCCTCCACGGCTGCCACCGTCCAGGGGGCCGCCAACACGGCTTCCCGCAGCTGGCGCGCCTCGGCTTCTGCAAGCAGGCGCACCTTGCTGCCGGCCTTGAGGCCACCGGTGGCCTCATCGAAATCGGAGCCCCCGGCGATGCGCTCGCCCTTGAGGTGGGTGAGCTTGGCTTCAAAGGCGGCGCTGCCCTGCTGCAGCTGGGCCTTGAGATCCCAATAGCTGCCGCTCTTGAAGGCGCGCCGCGCCCGCTCGCGCTGCACGAGCAGCCGCACCGCCACCGACTGCACCCGGCCGGCGCTGAGGCCCCAGGCCACCTTCTTCCACAGCAGCGGCGAGAGGGTGTAGCCCACCAGGCGATCGAGGATGCGCCGGGTTTCCTGGGCGTGCACCAGCTCCATGTCGAGCTCGCGGGTCTGCTCCAGCGCCCGGCCGATCGCCTCTTTGGTGATCTCGTGGAACACCATCCGCTTCACCGGAACCTTTGGGCTGAGGAGCTGCAGCAGGTGCCAGCTGATCGATTCGCCTTCCCGGTCTTCATCCGTCGCCAGCAGCAGCTGGTCAGCACCCTTGAGAGCGTCTTTGAGTTCCTTCACCACCTTTTTCTTGTCCTTCGGCACCACGTAGAGCGGCTCGAAGTTGTTGGCGGTGTTCACGCCGAGATTGGCCCACTTCTCCCCTTTATGGGCGGCCGGAATCTCGCTGGCGTTGTTGGGCAGGTCGCGCACGTGCCCCATCGAGGCTTCCACCTTGAAGTCCTTGGGAAGGAACCCGCGGATGGTGCGGGCCTTCGTGGGGCTCTCAACGATGACGAGGGTGTGCGCCACAGGCAGGCGGTAAACCGCTTCCCTCTTTATCGCACCGGCGGTCAAGCCCGCGGGTGCGGCGACAAAACCCGCCGTCAGCGCGGCTACAGTCCTCGCCAACGGGCGACCCTGAACCAGCTGTGCTCTCTCTTCTGGCCGCCGCCGACCCCGGCGCCGCACCTGCGGTGAGTGCGATCACCTCTCTGCAGCTCAACGCCGGTGCCGTGGCACCGGAAGGTGCCGTGCTGCTGGCGATGGTGGCTTGCCTGCTGGTGGATCTGGCCGGGGAAAAGGCTGCCTCTCGCTGGGTCCCTGTCTTTTCGTACATCGGCCTGGGCAGCGCCCTGGGCCTGCTGGCTCTGCAGTGGAACGCCTCTCCGCTGGAACCTTCCTTCCTCGGCTCATTCCTGGCCGACAACCTCGCCATCGCCTTCCGCGCCGTGGTGGCAGCGTCCACGCTGCTCTCGCTGTTGATCAGCTGGCGCTACGTGGAGCGCGCCGGCACACCGGTGGGTGAATACGCCGCGATCCTGCTGGCCGCCACCCTCGGGGCGATGTTGCTCTGCGGCTCCACCGATCTGGTGAGCGTGTTCGTGTCGCTGGAAACCCTCTCGGTGGCCAGCTATCTGCTCTCCGGCTACATGAAGCGCGATGCGCGCAGCTCGGAAGCGGCTCTGAAATATCTCCTGGTGGGCTCGGCCGCAGCGGCTGTGTTCCTCTACGGGGCCTCTCTGCTCTATGGCCTCACTGGCGGCAGCACCAGCCTCGAAGCCGTGGGCCTCGCCCTGCAAACCAGCGCCTCGCCGGTGGCGGCGCTGGCTCTGGTGTTCGTGCTGTCCACAGTCGCCTTCAAGATCGCCGCGGTGCCTTTCCACCAGTGGACGCCGGATGTTTACGAAGGCTCCCCCACTCCGGTGGTGGCCTTCCTCTCCGTGGGTTCGAAAGCGGCTGGTTTCGCCCTGGCGCTGCGCATCCTGGTGGGCTGCTTCGAGCCGTTTGAGGCTCAGTGGAAGCTGCTGTTCACCGTGCTGGCGATTCTGAGCATGGTGCTGGGCAACGTGGTGGCCCTGGCCCAGACCTCGATGAAGCGGATGCTGGCCTACAGCTCCATCGGTCAGGCCGGCTTCGTGATGATCGGCCTCGTCTGCGGCACCGAAGACGGCTACGCCGCAATGGTGCTCTACATGGCGGCCTATCTGTTCATGAACCTGGGCGCCTTCGCCTGCATCATCCTGTTCTCGCTGCGCACCGGCAGTGATCGGATCAGCGACTACGCCGGCCTCTATCAGAAGGATCCGCTGATCACCCTGGGCTTGAGCCTTTGCCTGCTGTCGCTGGGTGGCATCCCCCCGATGCTGGGCTTCTTCGGCAAGATCTATCTCTTCTTCGCCGGCTGGGCCGACGGCCAATACCTCCTGGTGGTGGTGGGTCTGCTCACTTCGGTGGTGTCGATCTACTACTACATCTCGGTGATCAAGATGATGGTGGTGAAGGAGCCCCAAGAAGCTTCTGAGGTGGTGAAGGCCTATCCAGAGGTCAGCTGGAGCGTGGCTGGCCTCCAACCACTGCGCGCCGCCCTGATCTCCTGTGTGGTGGTGACCGCCGTGGGCGGCATCCTCTCCAATCCCCTGTTCGGCTGGGCGAACGGCGCCGTGGCCGGCACACCGATGTTGCAGAAGGCTCTGGCCGCCGCTTCCGGCCTGCCGATCGGCTGATGGCCAGCACCGCGGCTCCGCTGGTGGCGGAGCTCGATCACATCCGCAAGGTGTACGGCAGCGGTGACACCGCTGTTTCAGCCTTGGACGATCTCTGCCTCAGCGTGCGCCGCGGCGAATACCTTGCGGTGATGGGCACCTCGGGCTCGGGCAAGAGCACGGCGATGAACATCCTGGGCTGCCTCGATCGCCCCAGCAGCGGCAGCTACAAGCTCAATGGCACCGCTGTGGAACACCTCAGCGACGATCAACTGGCGGATCTGCGCAACCGCGAACTGGGCTTTGTGTTTCAGCAGTTCCACCTGCTGCAGGAGCTCACGGCCCTCGAGAACGTGATGCTGCCGATGGTGTACGCCGG
>VGPP01000057.1 GCA_016882585.1 Cyanobacteria bacterium M_surface_7_m2_037 | reverse complement strand
TCTGCGGCCTGGCCAATCTGCTGCTGGGGGGCCTGGTGGGCCGCTGGAACGGCGCCCTGCCCCAGCTGCTGATCAGCTACAGCTTTGGCCCGCTTGTGCCGCAGCTGCTGCTCTGTTGCGCCGTCGCCGTGCTGGCTCTGGGGCTGCGGCGTGTGTTGCTGCTGCAGTCATGATTCGTCCGGTGTATCTCACCGCCCTGGTGGTGGTGGTGAGCGATCAACTGAGCAAGCTCGTGGCGCTGCACCAGCTCAGTGGCCGCGGCGTGCAGCCGCTCCTGCCAGGCCTGCTGCAACAGCGGCTGGTGTTCAACACCGGAGCAGCCTTCAGCATGTTGGAAGGCAATGCCTTCGCACTCGGACTCGTGAGTGCTGCCGTGGCTGTGGGCCTGGTGATCTGGATTCAAACCAGCGGTGCCCTCAGCCGCTGGCAGAGCCTGGGGCTGGGCCTGCTGCTGGGTGGTGCGATCGGCAACGGCCTGGATCGCTGGCGGCTCGGCAGCGTGGTGGATTTTCTCGAATTCGTGCCGGTGCAGTTCCCGGTGTTCAACCTGGCCGACACCGCCATCAATCTGGCGGTGGTGTGCCTGCTGATCGATCTGCTGCGCCGCCAGGATGGGCGTCATGACCGCCCGGCCCGCTGAACTGAGCTGGACCACCCTGGAGCAGGGCGAACAACGCCGTGAGCTTCAGCCCGGCACTTATCGCATCGGCCGCGATCCAGGGACGGAGCTCTTGATTCAGGCCGCTGGCGTTAGCCAACAGCACGCCCTGCTCGAGTGGATGGGCGGCCACTGGCTGCTCACCGATCTGAACTCCACCAATGGGTTGTGGTGGCGCGGGCGGCGCATCCAGCAGCTGCTGCTCTGCGATGGCGATCACATCCGCCTGGCCCCAACCGGCGCGGAGGGTGCCGCTGAACTGGTGTTTCAGCACCCGGCGCAACGGCCCTGGCGGCGGCTGCGCCGCTGGGGAAGCGCCGCAGCCGCCGTGCTCGCCGCAGGAGGGTTGACCCTGGTGGGCCTTGGCCGCTTGCAGGTTCCGGTTGGGACCGGGTTAGGGGCCAGCCGCGGGCCGCTGCTGCTCTTCGATGGGGCCAACCGGCCATTGATCGCGGCGGAATCGGTTCAGCACCGCGAGCAGAGCGATCTCAGCCGCTTTCCAGCGGAGCTGATCAGCGCCCTGCTGGCGAGTGAAGACAACCGCTTCTGGTGGCACCCCGGGATTGATCCGATCGGCACCGCCCGGGCCCTGCTCACCAACCTCAGCGGCGGGCGCGTGCTCGAAGGGGGCAGCACCCTCACCCAGCAGCTGGCACGGAGCGTGCATCCCGAAACCGTGGGCCGCGGTGACACCGTGGGCCGCAAGTGGCGTGAGCTGTTGGTGGCGCTGCAGCTGGAGGCCAGCCACAGCAAACGGGATCTGCTGCTCAGTTATCTCAACCGGGTGTATCTGGGGGTGGGTTGGGGCTTTGAAGACGCCGCCCGCCACTACTTCGCGCGCCCTGCAAGCGATCTCACCCTCGAACAAGCCGCACTACTGGTGGGTTTGCTGCCCTCGCCCAACGGCTTCAACCCCTGCACCCAACCGCAGGCGGCGCTCGATTCCCGCAATCGGGTGCTGCTGAAGATGGTGGAAGCAGGGCGCCTCAGCCCGCAACGGGCCAGGAGCGCCAGGCGCCAACCCCTGCAGCTGGCGCCCCAGGCCTGCGGCGCGGGCGCTGAGCAGGCCGCTCAACCGCTGCCCTTCTACACCGACCAGGTGAAGCGGGATCTGGAGGCGCTGCTGGGGGCGGATGTGGCGGCGGAAGGCAATTTCCTGGTGAGCACCTACCTCGACCCGCTGCTGCAGCAGGTGGTGGAACGGCGCCTCAACGCCTTGCTGCGCTCCAAGGCAGGGCCGCAGCAGGGTGCGGTGGTGGTGATCGACAGCCGCAACGGCGGCATCCTCGCCATTGCCGGCGGCCGCGATTACAGCCAGAGCCAATACAACCGGGCAAGCATGGCCCTGCGCCAACCAGGCAGCACCTTCAAGCTCTTCCCCTTCCTGGCGGCACTGGAGCTGGGTCTGCAACCCAGCGATCGGGTGAACTGTGGACCGCTGGAATGGGGCGGGCAGGTGTTTCGCAGTGCTTGCGGCGGAACCCTCAGCCTGCAGCAGGCCCTCGCCAGCTCCAGCAACACGGCCGCATTGCGCCTGGCCAAACGGGTGGGCCTCGATCGGGTGATCGAAACGGCCCGCAAGCTCGGCATCACCACACCCCTGGAAGCTGTCCCCGGCTTGGCGCTGGGGCAGGCGGAGGTGCGGCTGGTGGAACTCACCGGTGCCTACGCCGCGGTGGCCAACCAAGGCATCTGGCATCCGCCCACCACGATTCGCCAACTCACCGATGCTGAGCAGCAGCGCAGCCGCACCAACCCGCCACTGGGCCAGGGCACAGGGCGGCGGGTGATCAACGAAGCCCAGGCCCGCCAGATGCAGGCGATGCTGCGGGCCGTGGTGCGCTCCGGCACGGGCCGCGCCGCACGGCTCGGCGGTGAGGAATGGGGCAAAACCGGCACCACCAACAACGGCCGCGATCTGCTGTTCATCGGCGCTGAACCCAGCCGCCACTGGGTGATGGGCGTGTGGCTCGGCAACGACGACAACACCCCCACCGGATCGAGCAGCGCCTTGGCGGCAGAGCTCTGGGGCGAGATCATCCGCTCAGCCGGGCGGGGCAGCCTCGATCGCGGCATCACCCTGCGCTGAGGCCCGGCATCTGTGAAAGCTCCTGCACGGCTCTGGCTCTGGCTCGGTGGCGGCCTGCTGGTGCTGGTGGTGTTCACCGCGGTGCTCCAGGCGATCAACAACCTGATCTGGCAGCTGAGCTACCTCCTACCGGCCTGGTTGGTGGGCCCCTTCACCCTGTTGCTGTTTGGCGGTGGCGCGCTGCTGATCGCGCGGGTGACCTGGCCCTGGGTGGAAGGCTGGCGCCGCCAGCGCCAGGGCGGCGCCAAAGCCGGAGCCGCACCCGCCGCTCCCAGCAACCGCCAGGAAGCGGCGCAACAGCAACTCCAGGCGGTGGATCAACTGCTGGAGCGCATCCGCGATGCCGTGCAGCGGGAGGCGTTGCAGCAGGAGCGCGAACGGGTGGCTGCCGAGCTGGAACGCGGTGATCTGGTGCTGGTGGTGTTCGGCACCGGCTCCGCCGGCAAAACCTCGCTGATCCGGGCCTTGCTGAAGGACGTGGTGGGCCGGGTGGGTGCCGCCATGGGTTCCACCGATGCCTGCGTGAGCTACCGGCTGCGGCTGCAACACCTCAACCGCGGCATTCGCCTGGTGGATACCCCCGGCATCCTGGAAGCCGGCGATGCGGGCCAGCGCCGCGAACAACTGGCCCGCAAGCAGGCTGCGGAAGCCGATCTGCTGCTGCTGGTGGTGGATGGCGATTTGCGCGCCGCCGAGCAGGAGGTGCTGTTGGCATTGGCGCAGCTGGGCAAGCGGCTGCTGCTGGTGCTCAACAAGTGCGATCTGCGCGGCAGCGACGAGGAGCGCCGCCTGCTGGCCCTGCTGCGTCGCCGCTGCCAGGGGCGCATCGCCCCCGACGACGTGATCGCCGCCAGTGCGGCACCGCAATCAGTGCCGATGCCAGGGGGCAAGCCGTTGCAACCCGAGCCAGAACTCGATGCGCTGCTGCGCCGTATCGCCCAGGTGCTGCACAGCGATGGCGAGGAGCTCATCGCCGACAACATCCTCATGCAAAGCCGCCGCCTCAGCGAAACGGGGCGGCGGCTGCTCAACGACCAGCGCCAGCAGGATGCTGAAGCGGTGGTGGATCGCTACAGCTGGATCAGCGCTGGTGTGATCGCCGCCACGCCCCTCCCTGGGATCGATTTGCTGGGGGCGGCGGCGGTGAATGCCCAGATGGTGATGGAGATCGGGCGCATCCATGGGGTGAGCCTCAGCCGCAGCTCCGCCCAGGAGTTGGCGGTATCGGTGGGGCGCACCCTCGCCAGCCTGGGGGTGATCAAAGGGGGAATGGGGCTGATCAGCGCTGCGCTGAGTGTGAACCTGCCGGCCCTGGTGCTCAGCCGCGCCGTGCAGGCCGTGGGCGCGGGCTGGCTCACCCGGGTGGCCGGGCGCAGCTTCATCACCTACTTCCAGCAGGATCAGGATTGGGGCGATGGCGGCATGCAGGAGGTGGTGCAGCGCCAGTACGACCTCAACCGCCGCGATTCAGCGCTGCAGAGCTTTCTCAGCGCAGCCTTCAGCCGCGTGGTGGAGCCGTTGCAGCGTCAGCAGAAGCGGGAGCAGCTACCACCGCGGCCGGAGGGGCGGCGCTAACGCCGATCCCCATGGCCTCCGGCGGTGGCGGCAGCAGAGGTCCGCGGGAATCCAGCACGGTGATCAGCACCAGATAGGCCACGGCGATCAGGATCGAGATCGCGCCCGTCACGATGGCCACCCAGCGGCCGCGGGTCTGAGGAGCAGTCATGCGGCGAATCAGCGAAGGGGTAGCGAAGCAGGCAGAGACGCCGCCACCACCTCAGCCACTGCCTCGAGCTCGGCGGCGCCGGTGTGGGGGTTGCCCAGCACGGCCTTGAGGTGATGGCGCCCTTGATACAGGGGCCGCGAGAGCATCAGCTGCTGTTCAAGCAGGCGATGGCGCGTCTGCTGCGACCAGTGCTCCGCCTCCGCCGTTGAGAGGTGCTGAGGGGTGAAGGCCAGCAGGTGCAGCGGACCGCTGCGGAGCTCAAGCGGCAATGGCTCCAGCAACGCCTGCAGCCGTTGGCGGCGTTCGATGGCGCCGCTCAAAACCTGCTCAATGCCCTTCAACCCGAGCTGGCGCAGGCCCAGCCAGAGCTTCAGCACCTCGGCGGGGCGGGTGCCCTGCACACCGCATTCACCGCCATGGGCTTCCGCCCAGCTGGGCTCCATGTAGGGCAGTCCGGTGGCAAAGCAGGACGCCAGCGCATCGGGCCGGCGCAGCAGCAGCAACGAGGAGGTTTTGGTGATACCCAGCAGCTTCTGCGGATTCACCGTGAGCGAATCAGCCAGCCCGATGCCCTGCACCACAGCGGCATGACGGGAGCTGAGCGCAAACACGGCTCCGATCGCCCCATCCACATGCAGCCAGATCTCACGGGCGCGGCAGAGCCCTGCCACCTCAGCCAACGGATCGATGGCACCGCGCACGGTGGTGCCAGCGGTGGCCACCACAGCCAGCACGGGCTGGCCAGCCTCCAGTGCCGCATCGAGCTGCGCCGCGAGCTGATCCACATCCAGGCCGCCGCAGCCAGCCACCGGCACGGGCCGCAGGGCCGAGGGCGGCAAGCCCATCACCGCCAGTGCCTTGGCAATCGACACATGGGCATCGGCGCTGCAGAACACCAGCGCGTCTTGAACGCCAAGCAGCTTGCGCTGCTGACGCGCCACCACCAACGCCATCAGATTGCTCAGGCTGCCGCCACTGGCCGCCACCCCACCGGCTTGCGCGCCAAGCCCCAGGCGTTCACCCATCCAGGCGCAAAGGCTGCGCTCCAGCCGCGACAGGCTGGGCGACAGCTCCTCCGCCAGCAGGTTGTTGTTGAGGCCGGCGCAAATCAGATCCGCTGCCACCGAGGCAGTGAGTGGAGGCGGATCCAGGTGGGCCATCGAACCCGGGTGCACCGGGTTGAACGCACCATCCATCACCAGCTGGAGGTCATCGAGCAGCGCCAACGGATCGAGCCCGTCTGTGGCGGGGGCCACCTCCGGCAGCACACTCAGCAGCGGCAGGGGTGAACGCTGGCTGGACTCCCCCCACCAGCGGCACAGCTGATCACTGGCCTGCTGCAGAAAGGCCAGCAGATCACCATCCAGCCGAGAGGGGTCGGGAAACAGCGGCAAAGAAGGCGCGGCCGCTGGCTCGTGCTGAGGGGCTGGAGCCAAGGGGGCGCTACAGGGTTGGCCCATTCTCACCAATGGCGGGATGGGATCAGGCGCTGGCATTGTGCTCAGAGCGTGGGCAGATGATCTGAGGCCGGCGGAGCAACTCCTGTGGATGCAGCGGCTGCTCAGGCGCGCTGAGGTGGTGGGCGGTCAGGGCGAAATTCCCGTGGCCGCGGTGGTGGTGGATGGCCAGGGCAGAGCTGTGGGCTGGGGCAGCAATCGCCGTGAGCACGACCAACAGCCCCTAGGCCATGCCGAACTGGTGGCGTTGCAGCAGGCGGCTCGCCTGCGGGGCGATTGGCGCTTCAACGACTGCACCCTGCTCGTGACCCTGGAGCCCTGCCCCATGTGTGCGGGGGCGTTGGTGCAAGCCCGGGTGGGGCAGGTGGTGTTTGGTGCCAGCGACCCCAAACGGGGCGCGCTGGGTGGTGTGCTCGATCTGAGCACCAGCCCAACCGCCCACCACCACATGCAGGTGGTGGGCGGGGTGGAAGCGAAGCAGTGCGCTGATCAGCTCGAGCGCTGGTTCAAGCAGCGGCGGCGGCAGCAACGGGAGCTGCGCTCCGGAAGGCCGGCAGCTCCTGCTCCAGCAGGTTGAGCAGCAGATCCACGTTCTCCTCGCGGCTGTTGTAGCCCATCAGGCCAATCCGCCACACCTTGCCGGCGAGGGCGCCAAGACCGCCACCCACCTCGATGCCGTGCTTGTTGAGCAGGTGGAGCGTGAAGGCCTTGCCATCCACACCCTCAGGGATCCGAACGGTGGTGAGGGTGGGCAGGCGCAGCTCGGCGGGCACGTGGCAGTCAAGGCCCAGCGCTTCAAGACCCGACCACAGGCGCTCGGCGTTGCGGCGGTGGCGCTCCCACACGTTCTCCAGACCTTCTTCAGCGATCAGGCGCAGGGCCTCACGCATGCCGAAGTTCATGTTCACCGGGGCGGTGTGGTGATACACCCGATCGCTGCCCCAGTACTGGTTCAGCAGGCTCACATCGAGATACCAGTTGGGCACCTTGCCGCTGCGGGCGGCGAGCTTCTCCTCGGCGCGGGGGCCCATGGTGAAGGGGCCGAGGCCCGGCGGGCAGCTGAGGCCCTTCTGGCTGCAGCTGTAGGCCAGATCCACCTTCCACTCATCGAGGTAGAGCGGCACGGCACCGAGGGACGTCACGGTGTCGAGCAGCAGCAGGCAGTCGTACTGACGGCAGAGGTCACCGATGCCGTCCATCGGCTGGCGTACGCCGGTGGAGGTTTCGGCATGCACCATCGCCAGGATCTTGGGGCGGTGCTCCTTCAGGCCAGCTTCGATCTCCTCAAGGCTGAAGGCTTCACCCCAAGGCTTCTCGATCGTGCGCACATCGGCGCGGTAGCGGCCGGCCATGTCCTGCAGACGCAGGCCGAAATAGCCCTTCACGGCCACCAGCACGGTGTCGCCGGGCTCCACCATGTTGGCCAGGGTGGCTTCCATTGCCGCCGACCCCGTGCCACTCATCGGCAAGGTGAGGCGGTTATCGGTTTGCCACACGTAGCGCAGCAGCTCCTGCACCTCACCCATCAGGGCGACATACAGGGGATCGAGGTGCCCGATCGGGGTGCGGCTCAGGGCCTGCAGCACCGTGGGGTGGGCATTGGAGGGGCCAGGACCCAGAAGCAACCGATCCGGTGTGGCGATCGGACCGAGGTTCAGACGATGCCGATCGGACACAGAAGGAGTTGTGGTTGCCAAGGCCTAGATGGGTCTGTGAGGTGGAGCCTACGCAGTCGGGGCGTGGGTGATCAGCGGGCGCGAACGTTGTTGTCGGCCAAGCCGCGGCAGAGGTGCTCAAACGGTGCACGCACCACAGCATTGAGCTGTTCAGCGCTGGCCACACCGGCATCGAGCAGTTGCTCGCACACCACATCGGCCATCAGCGCGATGCTGCGCACGGTGGGGCCGGTGGGCACGCCCAGGCTCTTGTAAGTGTCGTCGAGACCGTTGAGCACCCGCTCATTGAGGATGGTGCTGTCGTCGGCCACCAGGGCGTAGCTGGCGTATCGCAGGAAATAATCCATGTCACGCAGGCAGGCGGCCCAGCGACGGGTGGTGTAGGCGTTGCCGCCGGGGAGCAGCAGCTCGGGATCCGACTGCCACAGGCGCTGGCTGGCCTCGCGAACGATCTCAGCGGCTTCGCGATTGATCAGCTCAACGGCGCTCAGTCGCAGCTGCGCTTGCGAGAAATAGGTGGCAATGCGATCGACCGCATCACGATCGAAATAGCGGCCCAGTTGGTCGTACCGACCGATCAGACCGGTGATGGCATCGCGCATGGCGTGAAGGATCGACGCACCTGTGCCGGAACGTAGCACCTGCAAACGCCCAGATCCCTTGCGATTGCATGGATCTGATCAAGTTGACAGAAACGGTTACGCAAGCAAATCCAACCGCACCAGTCGGCGTTTTGGTTACCACTGATACACAGAGAGGGTCAGGCCGCTCCGTACGGTCCCGCGAGCCCGGTTCCAGGCGGGCTTCCTCTCAGCCTCCAAGCGTTCACGTCATGGCCAAAACCGCCCAGGACGTCCTCCGTCAGATCAAGGACGAGGGCATCGAACTGATTGACCTCAAGTTCGTGGATCTCCACGGCAAGTGGCAGCACCTCACTGTGTGTGAGGACCTGATCGATGAGGCCGCCTTCAGCGAAGGCGTGGCCTTTGACGGCTCCTCGATCCGCGGCTGGAAAGCGATCAACGAGTCGGACATGGCGATGGTGCCCGACCCCAACACCGCCTGGATCGACCCCTTCTACAGCCACAAAACCCTCAGCCTGATCTGCTCGATTCAGGAGCCCCGCAGCGGCAAGCCCTACGCCCGCTGCCCCCGCGCGCTCGCCCAGAAGGCTCTCGATTACCTCGGCTCCACCGGCCTGGCCGACACCGCCTACTTCGGCCCTGAGCCCGAGTTCTTCATCTTCGACGACGTTCGCTACAAGAGCGCCAACGGCTCCAGCTTCTACAGCGTGGATTCGATCGAAGCCCCCTGGAACACCGACCGAGTCGAAGAAGGTGGCAACCTCGCCAACAAGATCCAGCTGAAGGAGGGCTACTTCCCGGTGGCCCCCAACGACACCCTGCAGGACATGCGCAGCGAAATGCTGCTCACCATGGGTGCCCTGGGCGTGCCGATCGAGAAGCAACACCACGAGGTGGCCACCGCTCAGCACGAACTCGGCATCAAGTTCGCCGAGCTGATCAGCGCGGCTGACAACGTGATGATCTACAAGTACGTGGTGCGCAACGTTGCCAAGAAGTACGGCAAAACCGCCACGTTCATGCCCAAGCCGATCTTTGCCGACAACGGCAGCGGCATGCACGTGCACCAGAGCCTCTGGAAAGGCGGCCAGCCCCTGTTCTGGGGTGAAGGCACCTACGCCAACCTCTCCCAGACCGCCCGCTGGTACATCGGTGGCCTGCTGAAGCACGCCCCCAGCTTCCTGGCCTTCACAAACCCCACCACCAACAGCTACAAGCGACTGGTACCGGGCTTCGAAGCACCGGTGAACCTGGTGTACTCCCAGGGCAACCGCTCCGCCGCCGTGCGGATCCCGCTCACCGGCACCAACCCCAAGGCCAAGCGTCTTGAGTTCCGCTCCGGCGACGCCCTCTCCAATCCCTATCTGGGCTTCGCGGCGATGCTGATGGCCGGCATCGATGGCATCAAGAACCAGATCGACCCCGGCGACGGCACCGACGTTGACCTGTTCGAACTGTCGGCCGAAGAGCTGGCCAAGATCTCCACGGTTCCCGCCTCGCTGAACGGATCCCTGGAAGCCCTCAAGGCCGACCACGAGTACCTGCTGGCCGGTGGCGTCTTCACCGAAGACTTCATCGACAACTGGATCGCCCTGAAGTACGAGGAGGTGCAGCAGCTGCGTCAGCGGCCGCACCCCCACGAATTCACCATGTACTACGACGCCTGATCAGC
>VGPP01000056.1 GCA_016882585.1 Cyanobacteria bacterium M_surface_7_m2_037 | reverse complement strand
TGGTGGTGTTCATCCCAGTGCTCGGCATGCAGGGCAGCGTGGGCCGGCTCTACGCCCCGATTGCCATCACCATCGGCGCCACGATTGTGGTGTCCACGTTCAATGCGATCAGCTTCACGCCGGTGGCGGCGAGCCGCATCCTGCATGCGGAGCAGCGCGAACCCGCCTGGCTATTGCGCTGGATTGATCCTCCACGCCGCTGGCTGGAATCGCTGGAGCGGCCCTATGGCCGCTGGCTCGACCGGAGCCTGCAGCACCGGGGGCGCCTGCTGATCGCCCTGGCCCTTGGCCTGGTGCTCGCCGCCGTGGGCCTCAGCCTGCGGCCCAGCGCCTTCATCCCCCAGGAAGACAACGGCCAGCTGCGCGGGGTGGTGGTGCTGCCCGAGGGCTCCGCGCTGCAGCGCACCCAGGTGGTGATGGAGCAGGTGCGCAGCACGCTGGCGGCAGAGCCGGCCCTGCGCAGCGCCAACTTCTACGCCGGCCGCTCCTTCGGCGACAGCAGCGCCAACAAAGGGATCTTCTTCGTGCGGCTCCAGCCGATCGGCCAACGCGGCGACGGTCAACCCTCCACCGCCGCAGTGGCCCAACGGCTCAACCGCCAGCTGATGCAGCGCGTGAAAGGGGCGGTGGTGATGCTGAGCGAAGCCCCCACCGTGCGCGGCTTCAGCAGCGAAGGGGGGCTGGAGCTGGAACTGCTCGACACCAGCAATGGCCAGCTCAACATTCAGCAATTCGCCCAGCAGGCCCAGCGCTTCATCCAGGGCGCCAATGCCAGCGGACGCTTCACCCGGGTCTCCACCCGCTTCAATGCCGATTCACCGGTGTTGCGGCTCGAACCGGATCGCCTGCAGCTCGCCTCCTTGGGCGTGGATCTCGATGAGCTGGTGGCCACCCTGCAGGCCAGCTTCGGCAGCACCTATGTGAACGACAGCTTTGAAGGCGACCAGGTGCGGCGCGTGATCGTGCAGCTGGACGGCCAGGGCCGCCGCGATGTGAACGACGTGCTGGCGCTGCAGGTGCGCAACCGCAGCGAAAAGCTGATCCCCATCGGCCAGGTGGTGCAGGTGGTGCCCTCCACCGGGCCCAGCGTGATCAACCACAGCCGCCTGGTGCGCTCGATCACGATCCAGGCCCTGCCAGCTCCAGGCGTGAGCACCGGTGAGGCGATGGCCACGCTGGAGCAGATCCAGCGCCAGCAGGGCGGCAGCAATGTGGAGCTGGCCTGGGCCGGCCTGGCCCGCGAGGAGCGGCAGGCCGGTGGCGGCAGCATCCGGGCCTTTGCCCTGGCGGTGCTGGTGATGGGCCTGCTGCTAGGCGCCCTCTACGAAAACCTGCTCGACCCGCTGATCATCCTGATCACGGTGCCGCTGGCACTGCTGGGCGCCGTGGCGGGCCTGATTCTGCGGGGCCTGCCGCTCGACGTGTACGGCCAGATGGGGCTGCTGGTGCTCGTGGCCCTCGCCGCCAAGAACGGCATCTTGATCGTGGAATTTGCCAATCAAAGGCTGCGCGAAGGCCTGCCGCTGGATGCCGCCATCCGCGAAGCCTCGATCAGCCGTCTGCGGCCGATCCTGCTCACCGCCATCTCCTCATTGGCGGGCTTTCTCCCACTGCTGCTGGCCAGTGGTGCCAGCGCCAGCAGCCGCATCAGCATCGGCACCGTGGTGTTTTCCGGGCTGCTGGTAGCCACGGTGTTGAGCCTGTTTGTGGTGCCGGGGGTCTACCGCCTGATCAAGGGATGGGAGCTGGCACGACCCCAGCGCCGCCTGCATGGAGGCCAGCATGACTGAACCCAACAGCCTCGCAATGCCAAGCGGCCTGAAACTGGCCATCCCAACCGCTGTGCTGGCCAGCCTGGTGGCCGGTTGCAGCCAGCCTGGAGCCAGGCCACCGATCACCGTGCAGGCGGAGCGCCCGCGCCAGGAAGCCTTCGTGCGCAGCCTCGACACGGTGAGCAGCCTCGAAGCCACCAAGGAGATCGAGCTGGCCGCCCAGGCCGGCGGGCGGGTGCAGCAGGTGCTGGTGCAAGGCGGCGACAGCGTTCGCGCTGGGCAGATGCTGGTGGTGCTGGATCAAACCCAGCTGAGGGCTGATGTGGCGGCCCTGCGGGCCACCGCCGAAACCGATGCCATCGCCTATCAGCGCTTCTCAGGGCTGGTGAGCCAGGGGGCCGCCACCGCGCTGCAACGCGATGAGGTGCGGGCCAAGGCGATCGGCTCCCAGCAGGCCCTGCGGGCAAAACAGGCCGATCTGGCCTACAAAGACGTGCGCGCCCCGATCAGCGGGGTGATGGGCGATGTGACGATCAAGCCCGGCGATGTGGTGCAGGCCGGCACACCCTTCAGCCGCATCATCCGCAACAACCAACTGCAGGCCCGCATCGATATTCCCGCCAACCAGGCCAATGCGGTGGCCAAGGGACAGCGGGTGCAGCTGCTCGATGGCATCAACCCACGCCCCGTAGCCGAAGGGCGGATCAACCTGATCGATCCGGGCGTGAACAACGCCAGCCAAACACTGCTGGCCAAGGCCGCCATCGCCAACCCGCAGGGGCTGCTGCGCAACGGCCAACGCCTGCGCACCCGCGTGATCCTCGGGGCTGAGCGCCAATGGGCCGTGCCGTTTGGCGCTGTCACCCGCAGCTTCGGCCAGAACTTCGTGTTTGTGCTGGGCACCCTCCAAGACTTGGAGCGAGATCCCGGCAAGGCTGATCTGGCCGCCCTGCGCCGGCTGCCGAAAGGCACCCTGCTCGCCCTGCAGAAACCGGTCAGCCTGGGGCCGCTGCAGGGAGACGTTTACCCGGTTCTATCCGGCATCAACGCCAACGACCGCGTGATTCTCAGCGGCAGCATGGGGCTTCGCCATGGCAGCCCGGTGCAGCTCAAACGCTGAGCGACTCACTCGCGCCTTGGGGCACCGCGGCGATGGGCCAGCACCTGCTGCACCTCACGCCAGCTGACGCCGTGGTGAGCCAGGGCCACCTGCAGGTGAAACACGATGTCAGCCGCTTCGCCAGCGATCTCAGCGGCGTTGTTGTCCTTGCAGGCCATCACGAATTCGGCGCTCTCCTCGCCGATCTTTTTGAGGATGCGATTGTCGCCCCCTTCGAGCAGCTTGTTCGTGTAGCTGCCGGGCTCGGGATGATCGCGGCGGCCCTCGATCACCCGCATCAGCTCGGTGCACACATCGGCTGGGGGCGCAGCGGCGCTGGCACCACCGGCAGTGGGTGCGGGGCCATCGTCGTAAAAGCAGCTGCGGGCGCCGGTGTGACAAGCCACATCGCCGCGCTGCTCGATCGTGAGCAACAGCACATCGGCATCGCAGTCGTAGCGGAGGCCCCGCAGGCTCTGGGTGTGGCCGCTGGTGGCACCTTTGTGCCAGAGCTCCTGGCGGGAGCGGCTCCAGTAATGCACCTCGCCGGTGGCAAGGGTGCGCTCGATCGCCTCAGTGTTCATCCAGGCCACCATCAGCACGGCGCCATCGAGCCAGTCCTGCGCTACTGCGGGGATCAGGCCGGCGTCGTTAAACCGGAGGGAGCCGATCAGGGCGGGATCCGGGAGCTGAAATGATGCCTGCAAGGGCTGCCGATCCATCTCCACCGATTCTCCCGCAACACCGACCGACCCCAACCCAGGCCTGGGCATGAGCGCCGCCTTCACCTGCTCGAAGACCTTCAGCGGCTACCCCTGCTGCCATCGCCAGTGGCGCCACCCCGGCCACTGCCGCTTCGTGCACGGCTACAGCCGCAGCTTCACCCTCTGGTTCCAGGCCAGGGAGCTGGATGTGCACGGCTTCGTGGTGGATTTCTCCAGCCTGGCCGCCCTGCAGGAGCGCCTGGCGCTTCAGTTCGACCACACCTTCCTGGTGAATGCCGATGATCCCCTGCTGGAGCAATGGCAGGCCCTGCACTCACAAGGCGCCCTCGACCTACGGGTGATGGACAACGTGGGCATGGAGGCCAGCGCCAAGCTGGTGTGGCAGTGGGCCAATCAGTTGCTGGAACAGCGCGAGGCAGGCCGCAGCTGCTGCTGGAAAGTGGAAGCGCGTGAAAACGAGAAGAACGCCGCCAGCTTCGAAGCCGTGCCGGAGTGGTTCAGGGAACGGGATTGATGGTGCGAATTTCGCGCACATCAAAACCAGAATCCCGGATCGCTTTGCGGATCTGCTGATCATCCACCACCGCCCCAGGTTTCACATTGATCGTGACCCTGTGCTGCTTGAGATCCACCACAACAGCCTGCGTGAGCGCCAGACGCCGCAAGTTCCGCTCAATGCCTCGGGCGCAGAAGGAGCACACCATGCCGTTCACGGTGACTTCCACACGGGCACCCTGGGCAGCCGACCAAGCCGGGGCCATCAGCGCAGCTGAAGTGACAAAGACCAGCGAAATCAAGGCACGACGCAGATCAGCAGCGAACATGACCATGATTCGGGCGATGCCCTTCCTGCATAGCATCGCCTTGCGTCATTAATGCAGCCCTTTCGCTCTCCGTTGCTGACAGCACCACGCCGTCTTGCCGCCTTCGCCCTGGTGCTCTGCTCCGGCACACTGGTGTGCTGCGCTCTGCCGGCGTTCCTCGTTCTGCTCGGGGCCGGTTCCGTGCTCGCAACGGCGTTGAGCTGGTGGCCAGGGTTGGCCCTTCTCTCGGAACAGAAAGCGGTTGTCTTTAGCCTGGCGGCGGCAGCCTTAGTGATTGCGGGCCTGGCCCTCCGGCAAAGCGCTCGCCTGCCCTGCCCGACCAATCCGCTGCAGGCACAACGGTGCCGCCACCAGCGCCGCCAGGCCCAGGCCCTCTACGCCCTCTCCTGCAGCCTGTTCGCGATCGGCAGCCTGGCTGCGTTCGTGCTTCCGCTGCTGGCCTGGCGATGAAAGCCGCCGCTGCAGCTGCTGCCCTCGCCGTGCAAGCAGCCCTTCCCCTGATCGCGGCCAACTCCAGCTTGGCGTTGCCGATGAGCTACCAAGGCAGCACCACAGTTGGAGTGGAGCTTGATCACATCTGGTCGAGCGCGTGGTTCAGCCATGCCGTGCAGCGCCAGCTGGGCGTTGGGATCTCAGCGCAGCTGATTCCTGGCTCGAGCGACCACGGGAGCAGCCACCAAAGCCATCACAACCACAGCAACAGCAGCAGCGAGCGCAACGCCACGGAAAGTTTCCTGCTGCTGGACAGCACCCATCTACTGAAGCGCTGGAATATGAATCGCGCCCAAAGCAATTTGTGGCTCTTTGCAGGTGTTGGCACCTACCAGAGCTGGACGAACGACCGCGTGAATGCAACACGGATCGCCGCACGCCCCGGCCTGCAGTTTGACATTGAAAACACACGACTTCGCTTTGAAGCCAAAGGCCAGCTCTTTCTGGCTGAAGGTGTCGAACGGTCCATGCTCAGTGCCACCACCGGCGTCGGACTGACACCGCCGCGCTATCAAGGAGTTCAACCCTGGCTGGAACTGCAGGTTCGCGCGATGCCTGGCGTGATCGACGAGGTGGAAATCATTCCCAAACTGCGACTGCTCCACCGCAAAGTTGTTCTCGATGTGGGATACAGCAGCCTGGGCGCCATCACCGGTGGCATCACAACGACGTTTTAAGAACCATTGGATGCAAGAGGGTTTCATTCAAGATGACTTCACGCCACCACAATCCTTCCACGACCCAAGCAGACCGGACAGCTCATTGCGCATTGACTCAAGCTCAGCCATCCTTGCATTGATCGATTCGATCCGATCCCGAATACTCATTTTCAAAGCAGAGCAATTACAAAAACCAGAGCGGCGTACATCGAGAATTCGCTTCAGTTCAGGCAGCGGCACATCCATCGCACGCATCGAGCGGATCAAGGCCAACTCGTCGAGAACCACAGGATGAAACAGGCGGTAGCCACCTTGGGTGCGCGATACGGTTGCAATCAGACCTTCATCGCAATAAAAGCGAACCGTTTTCACTGACAAACCCGACGCCTCGGCCACTTGACCAATGCGCAATGCCGGAGCATCCACGAGCAGCGTTCCAGATTCAACGATTTGCTCCAACACTAGCCAGCCCGACCGAACCTTGATCCCGTGACATCAAGCCTCCAGTACTCACGCAAAACTAGAGCTTTGAGCTAGCCTTTGCCCACGGTCATTTCAGCCAAATCCGTGCCCAACGTCCGCCTTCATCACCTGGCCGCCTCCCTCGCGGGAGCGCTCAGCGTTGCAACCTGCACAACCTTTGGCACATACGCCCATACCAACAGCGGCGGCGTACCTGCGATGTATGCCACCAAGGAAGAAGCAGAGGCCGCTGCGGAGAAGCACTTCAACTGCACCGGCGCCCACCCAATGGGCAAGCAATGGATGCCCTGCACAACCCACGGGCAATCCAGCGGCACCACCCAACACAACCACTGAGATCGAGCATGGCCAGCTGCGGTGAACCGCCCAAACTGATTGCCGTGGGAATTGCCCCTCTGGGCATCATTTCCATCGGCGTGGTGCCCATGGGCGTGGTGAGCATCGGCGTAGTACCCATGGGAGCGGTCAGCCTCGGCGTGGTGGGCATGGGCGTGGTGAATGCCTGCGTCGTGGGCATGGGCGTGGTAGTGGCCGGATTCAATGCCATGGGGATCTGGTCAATCAGTCCTGGCAACGGACATCAGCACCACAACAGTGGCGCCACCCAAGAGAAGTTGATGGCCTACCCGAGCAAGCAGGTGGCACTCGAGAAAGCACGCGCACTTGGATGCGAGGGCGTGCATGCCATGGGCGATCTCTGGATGCCCTGCTCAGAACATCCCAGCCAACCGTCCACACACCACTAATTCGATGAACACCCATCGCCGCTTCAGCTTGGCCCTGGTTGCGATCTTGCTGACCACAACGTCATCCGCACTGGCCTGCGAACAACATCAAAGCCCCCAACAATCAAACACGCAGCAAGGATCAACGCATTCCCCGAGCCAACCTCAGCAAAACCAACGCTGACCTCGACAGCCACACCTTGATCCCCAGCAGACAACACCCAAAACGAAAGAAAACCTGAAACAGGCGCGCAAATCTTCATTATTCAACCAAGTCTCCACAAGCGGATGCAAACTGGAGACTTGTTCCGCACCGCGTCATGCGCAACCTTGCGTCTGCCCCAATCCTGAGCTCTTCTCGTCACTCAGGCGAAGACCACTCAGGCAGCGAGCACAAGGGCAAGCGCCTCAACCAGGCCAACCCCACAGGCACGCGATTTAACGACATCTTGATCGGAGTTGAAGCTTCAGATGTCGTCACCGGATTAGGCGGCAGCGATGTCCTAAAAGGCATGGGCGGCAACGACACCCTGATTGGCGTCAATGCTGTTGGCAAAAATCCTGGCCGCAATGAGATCGATGCGCTGTATGGGGACGCAGGAGAGGACACCTTTGTACTGGGTGATTTCGATGGCGGCGTGTACTACCTGGATAAGGGCAAAAAAGGCGGCGGCAAGAACAGCTATGCCGGCATTCAAGACTTTGAGGACGGCGACAAAATCACCCTGCGCTGCTATGAAATGGGCGAATATGAGCTCGACAAGAACTACCGTGTTGGGAACATAATCGCCACAGCCATCTACTACAACAAAGATGGCCAGGCTGGAATCAGCAGAGGCGACGACCTAGTTGCTGTTGTGCAAGGCAGTGGTGCA
Source organism: Cyanobacteria bacterium M_surface_7_m2_037 (assembly GCA_016882585.1). Classification (GTDB taxonomy): domain Bacteria; phylum Cyanobacteriota; class Cyanobacteriia; order PCC-6307; family Cyanobiaceae; genus Vulcanococcus. The sequence continues at coordinate 2,330 of VGPP01000056.1, read as the reverse complement.
GCTTCTCTTGACCTGATGAACAACAATCAATTTAATTGGATCATCTGAAGATCTGAGCAGGGGCACTTTGGCGTGCCCCTTCCTGTTCACCTCAGGCCATCCACCCAAGCCCTCCTCGAACCACCACTGATTCCATGAAGATCCTGCGCAGCATCAACTTGGCCCTGGTTGCGATCTTGCTAACCACAACGTCATCCGCCTTGGCCTGCGGCGGGGCGGTTCGGGTAGTTATCGCAAACCGGCACGCCCTGGCCAACAGCATCAGAGCTCGCACGCGCCCGCTTCCCAACAAGGATCGGCAGCTCCTCAGAACGCCCCTCAGTAGGGGCGCCTGAGAGCTGCGAATCGCTTGATTCACCGGCCAGCTTCCGATCAGAAGCGGAAGCTCGTCTTCACCAGACCACCGAACTGACTGAAGCTCTCACCCGCAGGTGTTTGTTGCCCCAGTGGTCGGCTCAGATAGATCAGAGCCGGTGTGACGCTGATCTTGTCGGTCACCTGGAACTTGTACCACCACTCCCACACGTAGTTGCCGTCATTGGGTGTGACGCCACCGGTGAGCGCGGTAGCAAACACGGGCTGAGCAACCGCGAAGCCAAAGTCATTCCCTTTCTGGAGCACATCGGTCCACTGCAGGCCCACCATCCAGGACTGACTGGTGCTCAGACTGCCCGCAGGTTGCGGCATGCTGTAGCTGGTGCTGTTGATGCCCCAGCCAACGCTCACCGAAGGCCACCAGCCGCTTTCCAAGGGCTGCCAGTAGGCGCTCAGGCCCAGCGCATTGGTTTTGGCATTCACGTTGTGATCAATGGCGCCATGGGTGAACGGCGTGGTGCCTGGAACGAATTGAGTATCAGGCTGAACATAATTCCAGATCGCTGCCAGGCCCCACTGCTCCTGCTGATAGGCCAGTTGAACACTGCCTGTCGCACCGGAAAACTTGTTGCCGATGCCGCCACCACCCTCTCCCACGGGCACCTAGGGATTGCCCGACTGACCGTTGGAGGCCACGTAGTTTGCACTGATGCTGAAACCACCCTGTTGCCACCAGGCACCGGCACCAGCCCCGAGATTCTTGCTGTAAGCGGCGGGGGCACCATTCACCGTCATCACGTTGAGGATGGTGTCAGCGGGATACACACTCGGCCAAAGGGCCAGCATGTCTTCCTGGCCAACACGACCACCCAGGGTGAAGGTGAACTGGCCCACAGGGAATTGATAGAAGAGCTTGTCGATGCCCACAATGTTGGGGCCTGCATCTTCTTCAAAGGCGATTTCCAGCTCCGAGAGGCCTAGTGCATGGGGCTCGCCGCCGAACACGCTGCTGCGGAAGTTGCCTGCCCGCAGATTGGTGCGCAACAGATCCCGACCCGTGAAGCTGGTATCGAACGTCAGCTGAACGTCGTAATTAAACGTGGTGGCATTGGGCAGCACAAAGGTTGGTGAATACGTGCTGTTGCGATTGGCGGTATTGGCGCCGCGGTTGATGGCTGAGCCCGAGAAGGTATTGGCACCCACCACAAAGGTGGCCAGACCCGAGAGCTTGGTGGTAGTAGAGAACTGAGTGGCTTCCAGCTCACCCACCTTGGCCTCGAGGCCATCCACGCGGCCCTTGAGCACGGCGAGTTCCTTTTCGAACTCGGCCATCAGGCGCTTCAGCTCGTCGGTCACTTCGGTGATCCGGTCGAGGCAGGCGTTCAGCAATGCGGCCGCTTCATAGCGGGTCATCGCACGGCTGCCGCGGTAGGTGCCGTTGGGGTAGCCGGCCACACAGCCGTAGCGCTCGATCAAGTTGCTCAGCGCCTGATAAGCCCAGTCGGTGGGCTGCACATCGGAGAACTGGGTGATCGAGGTCACCTGGTCGGCGCTGACGCCGTACCGAGCGATGCCATCGAGGCTGAGACTGCCGCGCTCAGAGGCATAAACACCAAGGCTGAGGCTCAGGCCAGCCGGAACGACCAGGACAGCGGCTGCAGAGAACGGAGAACGAATCAAGCGCATGAGTTGCTGAGCACAGGCGCCACGACGGCGCCATTGGCGCAGATAATCCCCTGCTCTCCAGCAGATTGCTCAAGCTGGAGACTTTGTGTCATGAATTCCACGCCGAGGACGACCCCTGGGCACCCCTCTGCGCCTCCTGACGGCGCGCAACCGAGCAGCAAACCGGTCGCATAGACAACAGACAGGTCCAACGCGTCACAATTTAAGATTTGCTTCCGATTCGCGTCGCGGACGTTCATCCCGCGGAAGCCTGTTGCCCATCGCCCTTCTGTTGCCCGCCCTGCAGCTGCTCCACCCCATGCCCGGGGTGATCACCCAGGGAGTGCGAG
>VGPP01000055.1 GCA_016882585.1 Cyanobacteria bacterium M_surface_7_m2_037 | reverse complement strand
AGCGGCTCGCTGCCGATGAAGCCCTGCCAGGCGCTTGGATCTCCGTTGGGATCGCCGCCGAAATAGAAGCCGTTGAACACCTCCACCAGCGCTGCAAAGGCCGGCAGTTCGCTCAGGCCGCCCCGCCGCAGCAGCTCCAGCGAGGCCTCCCAGTCGTTGTTCCAGCAGCCCTCGGCTTTGAGCGCATCGATCGCGGTGGGTTCCGGCCGCACACCGCTGTAGTGGTGCACCGTTTCCACAATCGCCCTGCGATAGCTCCCACTCACATCCCGGATCACGCCGTCGATGTCGAACAGCAGGACGGCGCGAGGGTTCAGGGGGCTGGCAACGGCGGCTGGTAGGTTAGTTGTTTGTGATTAAGCCTTGAGCGCTGACACCATGAGCACAGAGAGCGCTGAAAGCGCCGTGGCGACTGCCGCCCCTGAGGTTTCCTCGGAGGACACCACGGAAGGCCGTCCCGTGCTGCGTGGTGCCAGTGCTGTTCTGGCTGCCGCCACCATCGACGAGAACGGCGTTCCCTCCGGCCGCACCCCGAAGGCGGATGAGGGTCGCTTCTTGGTGAAGATCCTGTGGCTGCCCGACAACGTCGCCCTGGCTGTGGACCAAATCGTGGGTGGCGGCCCCAGCCCCCTCACCTCCTACTTCTTCTGGCCCCGCGAAGACGCCTGGGAAACCCTCAAGACCGAGCTCGAGGGCAAGAGCTGGATCACCGACAACGAGCGCGTTGAAATCCTCAACAAGGCCACCGAGGTGATCAACTACTGGCAGGAAGAGGGCAAGGGCAAGAGCCTCGAGGAGGCCAAGCTCAAGTTCCCCGATGTCACCTTCTGCGGTACCGCCTGATCGATTCGCACCAGGCTTTGGCTGGCCCCCGCAAGGGGGCCTTTTTTGTGCCTGGCTGCTGGGTTCAGATCACTGCCGGCCGCGGGTCACCTGGCCGAAGCTGCTGCCGGTGATCAGGGCTGGATCGGTGCTGGTGTTCACCGTGAATTGGCGCGACTCGCTCTGGCTGGTGCCATCGGGATACACAAAGGTGACCACGCCTTCGAGGTTCACCTCGGAACCGTTGATGCCAATGGTCCGCAGCTGATCCACGCTGACGCGTTGAAACTGGCGGAAGAAGGCGGGATCGAACTGATCGGCTGCTTCACCGCTGAAGCGTTGGCGTGCCGCCTGGATGTTGCCCAGGGAGAGGTCGTTGTAGAGCTGCTCCACGCTGGTGATCGCCTGCGCTGCGGCGGCATCGTTACTGGCCTGCTGGCTGAGCTCCGGCGCCGGTGGTGCCTCGGCCGTGGTGGTGTCAGCGCTGGGGGTGGTGAGTTCCCCGGGCAGCCGTGGCCGCTGGGTATCCGCCGTGTTGCTGTTGGGCAGGGTGGTTTGCAGCAGCAGCCAGGCCAGGCCTCCACCCACGCCCACCACCAGCACACCGGCCATGAAGCTCAGCACGGCCACCAGCCCATTGCTGCCGCCAGGGGCCGCGGCGGGTTCCAGATCCTCCTCGTAGGCGTCGTCGTACTCCTCTAAAACCTCCTCCTCCAGCGGCGGCTCGTTCTGCGAGGCGATGGGCGCTGGTTGGCTGGGCGAGGGAGATGCCGGCTGCGCTGGCCCGTTGGCCTCCTGCAGGCCCAGAAGCCCGCGCAGCACCGCATCCATGCGCGCGCAGATCGGGGCGGCGAACACCTCGTTGAGTTCCTGTTGCAGCCGCAGCTGCAGGCGTGCATCGGCGGGCAGGGCTGGTTGCTGGCTGGCGGCGCTGCTGAATCCCGGTGAGAGCACCAGGTATTTCAGCGCTGGCAGCAGGGCGAGTTGGCTCTGGCCGCAGAAATCGCCCACCAGGGCCTGAAGCCGGCGTCCATCAAGGGGCAGGCCCCGCTCCAGATCGCTGAGGATCTGGCGGCGCAGATTGGCTCCAAGCGCGTAATCGTTCACGGGTTCTTCGGTGCTGCGGCGGGCGTTGCAGCTGCAGGCATCTTGCCCTTTGCCGGCGTTGCAGCGGCGCGGGCCCGCTGCCATTGGCGGCTCAGCTCAGCGTTCAGTGCGGCGCAGCCTGGGATCGGGCCGCTCTGGCTGGCGGCGATCAAAGCGCCGAGGGGATCAGTGGTGGCGAGTTGTTGCAGTTGGCTGGCGAGCTGTGGCTGCTCGAGCAGGGCTTTGAACTGGGCGCGGCGCTGGTTGAGGGTGGCCTGGATCTGCTCGGGGTTGGCGCAGAGTTGGCGTGCCTGGGCCTGTAGGGGTGTTTCCTGCCGCGTCATCCGCCACGCCCCGAGGCCAACACCGGCCGCTGCCAGCACTAAGAGGAGCCAGGGCCACAACCCCGGCGGCAGCACGCCGCCGCCGCTTTGCTTCAGCCTTGCAGTCCGCTGGGCGATGGCGAGCGACACATCGTCGCCGCTGCCGGCCTCGGTGATGTGGGCCAGCCCCTGCTCCAGCTCCTGGCGATCGCGCACATCCAGCAGGGCGGCGCAGAGCTGCAGATAGTCGGCATCGGTAGCGCAGGATTTGCGCACGCCATCGGTGCTGAGCACCAGAGCCTGCAGATCGGTGTGTGGTTGCAGTGGATGCAGCTGGGTGCGCTCGCGCCAGAGCTGCTGCTCGAAGGTCTGGCAGAGGCTGCCGGTGGCTTCGCTGCCGCTGTGCTCGCACTCCTCGCTGAGCAGCGTCGCTTGCCCCTGCTGATCGATGGCGCTCAGGTCCCAGTCGCCGATGCCGGTGCAGCCCCACCACTGCGGCGCCAGCAGCACCAGCCCCAGGGTGCTGCCGTAGAGCAGCGGTGAGAAGGGCTCGTGCTCGGCGTCTGGCTGCAGCGCCCAGTCGGCAGTGATCGCCGCCAGCCAGCGCTGATGAATCGCGGCGGGGAGCTCCTGCTCCAGCAGTTGCCGCCAGCGCTCGGGTTCCGTCAGCGGAGTGCTGGTCAGCCACTGCTCCACCGCCTCTTGGCTCACCTGGCAGGCCAATGCACTCCCCCGGTGGCTGAGCCGGTAGCGGGAGCCGCCGTGGCCATCGGCCACCACCAGCAGCTGCAGGCTGCCGCCGCGGCCCTTGAGCTCCACGCTCAGGCTGGCGTCCTGGCAGGGTTTCTGCTGGCGGCGATGGGCAGCGCCAATCACGCTGCAGGCCTGCAGCTGCTGCCAGCGCGGGCTCACCACACCAATGGGCCCACGTCGTCGCTGGGATCCAGCAGCGTGGGGGGCAGATCCGGCAGGGGGATGTTGGCCGGGCTGTGGGCTGCTGCGCCGGTATCGGCGGGGGCCACGCGACTGGCGGGCATCGAGGCGGCACCCACCACGGCGGTGGAGGCCCATTGGATGTATTGGGCCAGGGTGGTGGCGTTGCTCGCCTGCAGCGGCCGCCGCGGCGACTTGCCGCGCCCGGCGGGCTCCGGACCAATGAATTGCTGCAGCACCTCCAGATCAGCGTCATGGCCCATGGCAATCGCCAGGCGCACCGCCTTCTGGGCCCAGGGCCGCCGCATCAGATTGGCCAGGCCCGCATCGAAATCATCGGTGGGCTGGCCATCGGAGATCAGCACCAGCACCGGTGGTAGTGCCCGCTCCTCCATCGGCGGCGACTGCAGTGCATCGGCTACCAGATTGAGGGCATCGCCCATCGCCGTGATGCCGCCGGCCTCCAGATCGCGCCACTGCAGCTGCTGCACGGGCGTGGGTTCGGCCAGGTGCCAGGCCGCCTGATCGGCAAAGCGCACGGCCCGCACCAGCACCCGCGCTTCCGGGTTCTCACGGGCCACCTCGGCCATACCCGGCAGCGATTGGCGGATCGCTTGGTTGAGAGCCTGCATCTTGCCCTGGGCGGCCATCGAGCCGCTGCAATCGCAGAGGTAGATGAAGTGCAGCGGCCGGTTGCTCAGCCGAACGTTGGGGAAGGGCATGGCTTAAGGGCGTCGCACCAGGATCGCTCCGGCGCTGCTGTTGAGCTGCTGCAGGGCCGCGAGGTTACAGGTTTTGCCCGGATCGAGCTCGATGCTCTGGCCGCTGGTGGTGCGTCCACTCCAGCGGCTGGAGCTGAGGTTCTGCAGGCCCAGCAAGGTGGGGTCGCTGGGGTGCGCCACGAGCCGGGCAAGGGGTGCTCGGATGGTTTCGCCCACTAGGGGATCGAAGTGATGGGGCTGCAGTTCGTTGCCGGCCGCGGCGCTCACCAGGCCATGGGGCAGCTGCAGGCGCAGCGGCGCTGAAAGGGGGGTGCCGCAACTCCAGCAGATGCCTGGGGCCTCGGGCGCTGGGAACGTTTCCTGGCCGCAATGGCCGCACAGTTGGCGCTGATCCAGGCAAAGGCTGATCGCCTGCTTCCACTGGCCCGTGAGCGTGCGTTGTTCGCTCTGGTGCAGCCCAGGGCCGAAGCTCTGCTCAAACAGGCGTTGCAGGCTGGCTGGATAGATGGGCCAGGTGATCAGCGCTGCACTGTGCTCGATCGGATCAGGCCGGTTGCCGGGATCCTTGGGATCAAAGATGAAGAGAGCCTCGTCGCCGTAAAGCCGGCGCCGGGCTGGTTCGTCCAGGCAGCGGATCGCCAGTTCCCGCTGGCCGCGGAAGGGATCGTGCCGCGTGAGCAGCCGGAACAGCAGCACCGCCAGGGAGAAGAGATCACTGCGGGCGCTCGGTTTGGCCAGGCCCAGCAGCACTTCCGGCGCCATGAAGCCAGGCGTGCCGAGCACGCTGCTGCTGCTCTGGCCATCCACATCCACGTTGTCGTTGTCGCAGATGAGGATCCCGCCGCTGCTGGGCTCGAGAAACAGGTTGCCCAGGGAGACATCCTTGTAACAGAGGCCCTTGAGGTGCAGCTGGTGGAAGGCCTCCGCCAGGTGGAAGCAGGCCTTGAGCACGCCCTGAAGGCTGATGGCCAGATCACCGCCGGCATGGCGATGGGCCCCCACGAAGGCCTCCGGTCGCAGGCCCATCAGGTAGCCGAAGCCGCCTGCGGCTGCGGGGAAGCGCTCCAGGCTGGCGGGGATGGGATCCAGCAGCGCTAGGGGCCAGAGGAAATCACGGTTGGGGGCGCCGAGCCGGATGCTCTGCTGCAGCCGCTCCCGCAGCTGCGGATCCCGGGCGATGCAGGCCGGGAAATACCACTTCAGAGCCAGGCGCTCTCCGCCGAGCTGCACGGCGAACACCTGGCCCTGGCTGCCTCCCCCCAGCCCCCGCTCAATCAGCAGCGGCTGATCCAAGCCGGCAAAGGGCAGGCTGGCGCCTTCGGGCAGCAACCAGTTCATGCGGGGGTTGGGTCCTGGCCGATGGCCTGGCGGATGCCGTTGCGGTGGGCCAGGGCCGTGCGGCGATTGGCGAAACCGTGGCGTATGGCACGCCCATCGCGCAGCACCAGCACCAAGGCGTGCTGCTTGCGCGAACCCAGCAGGATCCAGCCAGCCAGGGCGCCCGCCTGCAGCGGCCAGAACACCAGCGGAAATGGCAGCAGCAGTAGCCCACCCAGGCACAGCAGCAGCCACCAGCTGAAGATGTGAGGGTGCAGCGGCAGGCTCTGCACGGCCGCCGAGCGGATGTCTGCGACGGCCACCTGCTGCTCGCCCACGCTGATGTTGCGCGGAGCCGCCGCTGGTGCTGTGGGAGCTGCCGCCTCTACGCCTGCGGCGGATTCGAAAACCAGCACCGGGCCACTGCGCCCGAGTCGGATTTCATCGCCGTGCTCCAGGCGCTTGCACTGATGCACCTGGCGGCCCTCCAGATAGGTGCCGTCGCTGCTCTGCCAGTTGCACACCAGCCAGCCCTGGCTGCGGGAGAAGCGCACCACCGCATGGTGCTCGGAAACCCCTTCCTGATTGGCGAGGCAGAGGCTGTTGCTGGACGCGCGCCCGATGGTGAGAGGTTCGGCGGGATCCAGCGGTGCCACCTTGCGGCGATCCGCCGCCAGCACCAGCCGTGCAGCAGGGGTGCTCATGGTTCCCCGCGCCGGCGGCGCCACCACAGCTGCCAGTCATCGCGCAGGTCGTTCCACCAGCCGCCGTCGCCCTCGCGGTAGGGCACCACCCGTCCTGGAAAGAGCAGGGCCTTGCTGGCCAGGGCCAGGGCGATCAACACCAGCACCAGCAGCACCCAGCCCGGGATCGCTCCCACCCAGGTGGCGGCGAAGAAGGCGCGGATCGCGTACAGCCCGATCGTGAACGCCAGCCACAGCCGGAAGGGTTCCCAGGGGTCCCGTTGGCGCTGCAACGATCGGCGTGAAGGCTGGCCGTAGCCTATGGCCGGGCTGCAACACCCGCCTGGCCACCGCATCGCATCTGGCTTCGTTGAAAGAGCGCCTGGCGCCTGTGCCGGTGCGGCGTGCCTGGCTCGAGCTGGCGCGCGCCGCCTTTCAGGGGCCGTGGCGCGAGCGCCCAGCGGCAATCGCCGCGGTTTGGCCGTTGCTGCGCGCCCATCAGGCCCGTGTGGAGCTCTGGGCGGGTGGACGCCAGCTGAGCGAGCTGGTGCTCGACAACCAGCGCTATCGCCTGGGCCGCGATCCCGCCTGTGAGCTCCCCCTGGCGGAGCCGGGGCTCAGCCGGGTGCACGCCATCCTCGAGAAGCAGCGCCCGAGCGATCGCGAGTTCGCTCTCGAGGATTTCAACTCCGCCAACGGGCTGTTCCACCGGGATCGCCGCATTCGCTGGATTCAGCTGCGCGATGGCGATGCCGTGCGCCTGGGTTCACCGCTCAAGGGAGAAGCGCCGGAGCTGCGCTACCACCATCCCCGCAGTCCGCTCGAGCAGGCGGCCCTGCTGCTGGGACTCGCGGCCCTGGCCGGCTCCACCCTGCTGGTGAGCGGCATGCTCTTGGCCGCCAGCATTGGCGGCGGCTCGAAGATCCGCTCCATCTCCGGGCCGGTGAAGATCTTCTCGGCCGACGGCCGCCAGATCGATGCCCGCGAGGGATCGTCCACCGCCTTGCCGTCGTTGCAGTCGTACCCGCTGCATCTGCGCCAGGCGTTGATGGCCTCCGAGGAGGCGCGCTTCGGTTGGAACAGCGGCATCGACCTGTTCGGCACCCTGCGCTCGGCCCTGCTGGGCACCGGTGGCGGCAGCGGGCTCACCCAGCAGGTGGCGCGCATGGTGTATCCGGATGTGGGCCGGGATGTGAGCCTCACCCGCAAGCTGCGGGAGCTGTGGGTGGCGCTGCAGCTGGAGGTGGGCTTCAGCAAGAACCGCATCCTCAAGCTCTATCTCGATCGGGCCTATCTGGGCCTGGGCACCGAAGGTTTCGAACAGGCCTCGCAGCTGTATTTCCGCAAGTCGGCCAGTGCGCTGGATGTGGGCCAGGCGGCTTTCCTGGTGGGCCTGCTGCCCAGCCCGAATGGCTACAGCCCCTGCAATCTCGAGGATCCCGGGGCGGGGCTGGAGCGGCGCAACCTGGTGCTCAAGCTGATGCACGAGCAGGGCTGGCTCAGCGATCAGGCCTTGATCGATGCCCAGCGCCGCCCGCTCAACATCGATCCATCGGCCTGCCGCGAATCCACCTTCAGCAGTTACCCCTTCTTCAGCGACTACGTGCTGGGTGAGCTGGAAGGCACCCGCTTCGGCCTTGATCTCAGCAGCGCTGATGCGGCCGGCAATTACGCCGTGATCAGCACGATCAATCCCAAGCTGCAACAGCTGGCGCAGGATCAGCTCAAGCGTTTTCTCGAGGGGCCGGCCGCGGCGGCAGGGCTCAGCCAGGGTGCGCTGATCACGGTGAACACCAGCACCGGCGACATCTTGGCCTACGTGGGCGGCGGCGACTACGGCCGTTCCAGCTTTGATCGGGTGCAGGCGCTGCGTCAGCCCGGTTCCACCTTCAAGCTGTTCCCTTTCCTGGCAGCCCTCGCCGCCGGAGTGAACCCGGCTGATGCGGTGTCGTGTGCGCCGCTGGCCTATGTGGCGGGTTGCCGCAGCGGTGGCGGTAGCACCAGCGTGGCCGAGGGGTTTGCCCGCTCCGAAAACGTGGTGGCCCTGCGCCTGGCGGAGCGTGCCGGGCTGGGCAATGTGCTGAAGCTCGCCCGCCGCCTCGGCATCTCCACCCCGCTCGACGCCGACTACAACACGATGCTGGGCGGCCGCGAAACCTATCTCTATGAGTTGGCTCGCGCCTATGCCGTGGTGGCCAACGGTGGGCGCTCCGTGCCGATGCATGGCGTGAGCCGCATCTACGACCTCGGCATTTGCGGCTCGATCAAGAGCCTGGAGCAATGTCCGGAGCGGGGCGTCACCGTGCCGATCGGCGAGCAGAGCCGCCAGCTGCTCTCGCCGGAGCTTGCCGCCACGATGGATCAGCTGCTGGCAGGGGTGGTGCAGGGCGGCACGGGCCGGGCGGCGGGGTTGGTGCCCGATGCGCGCGGTAAAACCGGCACCACGAACAACGGCGTGGATGTGCTGTTTGTGGGGTATTCGCCGGCCAGCCAGCTGCTCACCGCCATCTGGATGGGCAACGACGACAACACCCCGGCCCAGGCCGCCAGTGGAGCGTTGGTGGCGGAGCTGTGGGGGCGCTACATGCAGCAGGCGGTTACAGCAGTTCCCGGATCCTGGTGATCACGGCCCAGCTGAGCCCCAGCAACAAACCCCAGCCCCAGCTGCTGCTCAGCACCCGCTGCAGAGCCGTGCTGCGCTCATCCGGGTTCTGGCGCGGCAGCTGCCAACCCAGCTGCAGCGCTCCATACACCAGCAGCAGCACCCAGGCGGGGATCTCCAGCCCGGCGCTGCTGAAGCGGAAAACGCGCCAGTGCAGCAGGCTCAGGCCAGCCGCCAGGGCTATCAAGGCACTGATGGCCCCGGAAGCCCCACTCCAGCGGCGTGTGATCTGCCAGCGCGCGGCACAGAGGGCGGCCAGCCCCAGACAGGCCAGGGCCGTGAGGCTGTAGCGGAGCACCACCGCCCCCAGCTGCAATGGCGAAGCCCCCAGCAGGATCAGCAGCAGGATCAGGTTGAGGATCGCTTCGAGGCCATTGGCGTGAATCCAGGCCTGGCTCAGCCATTGCCAGGCTTGCCGCGGCTGCTCGGCCTCGCTGCTGGCGAGCGGCCAGTGCCGCTTCAATTGTTTGAGCGGTCCAAGGCTGAGGGCCTGCAGCAGGGCGAGCACGAGCACCAGCACAACCCCGCCGCTCCAGCGCCATCCCTCGAAGAGCGCGCGATCCAGTTCGGCTCCAACCCAGGCCAACACCAGCGCGCCAGCGGCGGCGAGGGCCAATCCAGGGCCAAAGCGTTCAAGCTGAAGCCGCAGGTTGATGGGCTGTTGGGGAGCGCCAGTCGTCGTGGCCGGACTGGGTTCTACGGGCGTTGGTGGAGCCGCGGCAGGGGGATCGGCGGCGCCGCGATCAAGCGGCGGCAGTTGGCCGGTGGCGCTTTGCAGCAGATCGAGCAGTTCCTGCAGCACCGCTGGTGCGTAAGTGGCCCGCAGTTGGGCGCTGAGGCTGGCCAGGGCCGATTGCTGCTCGGCGCCTCGGCTGTGGAGCACCTGCAGCAGCAGCGGTTGGCTGGCGAGATCGCGGATGGGACCCCGCAGGCCATCGTTCGCCCCCAGGGCATCCATCAGCCGGTTGCTGAGCGCCCGCGATTGCCGCAGGCCGGCGGGATCCGCGGCCAGCCACCGGTTCAGCTGCATGCCCAGGTCGTGGCCAACACCCATGCGCGCAATCTGCAGGCAACAACAAAAAAGCGCCCCGGAGGGGGCGCTGTCGATCATGAAGCGTGGGGTTGATCAGGCCTTGCTGGCTTGCACGCGAGCGCGGGCACGGGCCAGCTCTTGCTGGGCCTTGATCTTGTCGGTGCTGGTGGGCTGACCTTCGAATTTGGCCACAGCGGCGGTGGCGGCATCCAGCTCTTTGCTGGCGGCTTCGGCGTTGATGCTGCTGCCGAGCTCGGCAGCATTCACCAACACCGTCACTTCGTCGGCATCCACTTCGGCAAAACCACCCTGGAGGGCAATGGCCTTCCAGCCATTGCCTTCACGCACCCGCAGCACACCGAAATCGAGGGCGGTGAGCAGGGAGACGTGGCCGGGGAGAATGCCGAGCTGACCCGTGGTGCTGGGCAGGATCACTTCGTCGGCGTTGCCGTCGAAGACGCTCTGGTCGGGTGCCAGAACGCGGAGGGTGAGAGACATCAGTTAAGACTCCGGATCAGCCTTTGGCGTCAGCCTGGATCTTGGCGGCCTTGGCCTTCACTTCATCGATGTTGCCCACCAGGTAGAAGGCAGCCTCGGGGAGGTGATC
>VGPP01000054.1 GCA_016882585.1 Cyanobacteria bacterium M_surface_7_m2_037 | reverse complement strand
ATGCCCTTGGCATAGGCCATGGCCAGGGCGCGGGCGTTGCCGGTGGCGTCTTGGTGGATGGCGAACAGGGCAGGCACGCCCATGCCGTTCTGGTACTCCCAGCGCACGGTGTGGCCGGGGCCCTTGGGAGCGATCATCACCACATCCACGTCGGCGGGGGGCTTGATCAGCTCGAAGCGCACGTTGAAGCCGTGGGCGAAGCTGAGCACCTTGCCGGCGCTGAGGTGAGGAGCGATCTCGGCGTCGTAGACGGCCTTCTGGGTTTCATCGGGCAGCAGCACCATGATCCAGTCGGCCTTGGCGGCGGCGTCAGCCACGCTGAGCACTTCCAGGCCGTCGGCCTTGGCCTTCTCGGCGGAGCGGCTGCCTTCGTAGAGGCCCACCACCACGTTCACGCCGCTGTCCTTGAGGTTGAGGGCGTGGGCGTGGCCTTGGGAGCCGTAGCCAATGATGGCCACCGTTTTGCCGTTCAGCAGGCTGAGGTCGGCATCGGTGTCGTAGTACAGCTTGGCCATCAGGGGCTTCGGTTCAGCGCTGAGCAAGGGTCGAGCTTACGAAAGCGCCTGCCGCAGCCATCACGCCGCCGCTGATGCCTCGGTGGGATGGGCGATCACGCGGTCGATCAGGCCGTACTCCACGGCCTCAGCGGCGCTCATGAAGTAGTCGCGGTCGGTGTCTTTCTCGATCTTGGCGAGCTCCTGGCCAGTCATGTCCGACATGCTCTTGTTGAGCATGTCTTTGATGCGCAGGATCTCGCGCGCTTCGATCTCGATGTCGCTGGCCTGACGCTGACTGGTGCCGCCCAGGGGCTGGTGGATCATGATCCGGCTGTGGGGCAGAGCCAGCCGCTTGCCTTTGGTGCCGGCGCCGAGCAGGAAAGCGCCCATCGAGGCCGCCAGACCCACGCAGATCGTCACCACATCCGATTTCACGTATTGGATGGTGTCGTAGATCGCCAGGCCGGCGGTCACCGAACCGCCCGGGGAGTTGATGTAGAGGTAGATCGGCTTGGAGTTGTCCTCCGAGTCGAGGTAGAGCATCTGCGCCACCAGGCTGTTGGCGATGGCGTCGTTCACCTCGGAGCCCAGGAACAGGATCCGCTCCACGCCCAGGCGCGTGTAGATGTCAACCCAGCGCTCGTACTGGCTGCCGGGCAGGCGGTAGGGAACGCTCGGGGTGCCGATGGGCATGGCGGATGCGGGGGTGGCCGGTGGGTTGAAGTGAGGGGTGAGATCTAGGCCGCAGCTGGGGCCGAGCCGGTTTCAGCTGATACCGGGATTGCCAGGGCTCACGCCGGCGCCGGCGGGCAACGGGCTCGGCAGCTTCTGGCTGGTGAGCACGCGATCGATCAGGCCGTACTCCACCGCTTCATCGGCGGTGAGGTAGGTCATGCGGTCGGAGTCCTTGGCCAGCTGCTCCACGCTGCGGCCGGTGTTGGCCGAGAGCATTTCGAGCATGGTCTGCTTGTTGTGCAGCACCTCTTTGGCCCGGATCTGGATGTCGCTGGCCTGGCCGCGGGCGCCGCTGCGGGGTTGGTGCAGCACGATCGAGGCGTGGGGCAGGGCAGCGCGGTGGCCTTTGGTGCCAGCGCTGAGGATCATCGCGGCGGTGCCCATCGCCTGGCCGATGCAGATGGTGTGCACCGGCGGCTTCACGTAGCGGATCGTGTCGGCAATGGCGAAGGCTTCGGTTTCAAAGCCGATGGCATCACCCGAATACCAGCTGGTGCCGGTGGAGTTGATGTAGAAGAAGATCGGTTTCTCCGGGTTGTCGAACTCCAGGTAGAGCAGCTGGGCAATGATCAGCTCAGTCACGTCGATGCCCATCTGGCGCTTGGCATCGTCGTCGCTGAACAGCGGCAGGCCCAGATACACGATCCGTTCCTTCAGCAGCAGCGAGGGCAGATCGGGCGGCGGGGTGCGCATCACGGCGGAATCGCCGTAGTAAGGAGCTGACACCGACATCCGCGGATCACTGGCAGGCCTGAGCCGGGAGCCTAGCGGGGGTTGGCGGTGCCCGGATCGGCTTTGGGTGGTGCGGATTTCTTTCCAGCTGGGCGTGGTTTGGCTGGGGAGGCACCAGCAGCCCCCTCGAGCTTGCCGAACACCATCCGGCCCGTGGGGGTTTGCAGGGCGCCTGTGATCACCACCGGCAGACGCTCGCCGCTGCGGCCGTGGGCACCATCTACCACCACCATCGTGCCGTCGTCGAGGTAGCCCACGCCCTGGTTGGCTTCCTTGCCGTCGCGCACGATCTTGAGGTTGAGCTCATCGCCGGGTTGCACCTCCGGCCGCAGGGCGATCACCAGCTCGCTCAGGTTCATCACCTTCACGGTCTGCACCTCGGCCACCTTGGTGAGGTTGTAATCCGCCGTGAGCAGGGTGCCGCCGGTGTCGGCCGCCAGCTTGAGCAGCTTGTCGTCCACACCATTGCCCTCGTAGCGGGTGGTGTTCACCACCAGGCGCCGGCCATAGCGCTCCCGCAGGCTGCTGAGCAGCTTCAGGCCGCGGCGCCCTTTGCTGCGTTTTTCGTTGTTGCTCGAATCGGCCAGGGCCTGCAGCTCATCGATCACCACCTGGGCCACGATCACCTGGCCCTCCAGCAAGCCGGAATCGAGCAGGCCCCGCACCCGCCCATCGATGATCACGCTGGTATCGAGAATCTTGGCGCTGGCGGGCATCAGCACGCCATCGGCCACCAGCAGTGCTTCGGTGCTGTTGGGATTGAACAGGCGCAGCAGGGTGCGGCCGTGCACCTCGGCCAGGTTGTAGCCCGACACGCCGAAGAACACGTTGGCGGCCACCGCCGCCAGGGGCTTCACCAGCACCAGCTCCCAGGGGAGCGAGAGGAACAGGATCGGTGAGATCAGCAGGTTGGCCACCAGCAGGCCGAGGATCAGGCCCACCGCGCGGCTCACCAGCAGATCGGTGGGCATGGTGCGCACCTGTTCCATCAGGCGCTTGCGCAGCCGCTGGAACACCACACCCGCCAGCAGGCCTGCCAGGCCGCCTCCGGCTCCAAGGACCCAGCTCAGCTGCTCCAGGTTCTGGATGCGGATCAGCTGCTGTTCGGGCAGCAGGTCGACCCCCAGCCATCCAGCGGCGGCCCCTGACACCACGAACAGCACCAGGATGAGGGTGTCCACCATGACCGGTGCTGTGGCTGCCGACGGCTTGAACAAGGCAGCATGCCTGATCCCGGCGGCTTTGGCCCGGGGAGGTAACCGGCGTGCAGCGATCGGATGGCCGCCCGGATGGCCGCCGCGCAGCGCCTATCTGCACATTCCCTTCTGCCACCGGCGCTGCTTTTACTGCGATTTCCCGGTGGTGCCGCTCGGGGATCGGGCCTCCGCCGAGGCCGGTGCGCCTGGGAGCGCCTCGATCGCCGCCTACCTGCAGCTGCTGCAGCGCGAGATCGCCGTAGCCCCCGCTGGGCCGCCGCTCTCCACGGTGTATGTGGGCGGCGGCACCCCCTCGTTGCTGAGCGTGGAGCAGCTGCGGGCCTTGCTGGAGGCGCTGCGCTGCCGCTATGGCCTGGCTCCCGGTGCGGAGCTCAGCCTGGAGCTCGATCCCGCCAGCTTTGATCAGCAGCGCCTCGCCGGCTATCTGGCGGCTGGGATCACGCGCGTGAGCCTGGGGGGGCAGAGCTTCAGCGATGCGGTGCTCGAAAGCCTGGGCCGGCGCCATCGCTGCGCTGATCTGCTCGAGGCTGCCGGCTGGCTCCAGCAGGCCCAGCGCGGCGGCCGGCTCCAGAGCTGGAGTCTGGATCTGATTCAGGGCCTGCCGGGCCAGACCCTCAGCGGCTGGCAGGAGCAGCTCGAGCAGGCGATCGCCCTGAAGCCGCCGCATCTTTCGGTGTACGACCTGATCGTGGAGCCGGGCACAGTGTTTGAGCGCCTGGAGCAGCGCGGTGCCCTCGAGCTGCCCGAGAGCGATCTGGCCGCCGATCTGATGGAGCTCACCGCTCGCACGCTTGGCGCTGCGGGCTACGGCCACTACGAGATCTCCAACTACGCCCTGCCTGGCCATGCCTCCCGCCACAACCGCGTGTACTGGAGCGGCGCCGGTTGGTGGGGCTTTGGCATGGGAGCCACCGCGGCGCCCTGGGGCGTGCGCGAGGCCAGGCCGCGCACGCGCGCGGGCTACGCCACCTGGCTTGAGGAGGCAGAACAGGCGCAGCGGCTCGGCGATGGGCACTTGCTGGCGGTGCCGGAGTCAGGGATGCCGCTTGATGAGCGCTGGATGGTGGGGTTCCGGCGGCGGGAGGGGGTGCGGATCGATGTGCCGGACGCGTTACGGCGCCGCTGGCAGCCTTTTGTGGAGCGCGGCCTGCTCATTGAGGAGGGGCCGCGCTGGCGCCTGCGTGATCCCGAGGGGCTGGCCCTCAGCAATGCGGTGCTGCGGGAGCTGCTGGCGTGGTGGGAGGAGGAGGGCTCTGGGGTTGCAGACCCGCCACCCAACCCTTGAGCGC
Source organism: Cyanobacteria bacterium M_surface_7_m2_037 (assembly GCA_016882585.1). GTDB lineage: Bacteria > Cyanobacteriota > Cyanobacteriia > PCC-6307 > Cyanobiaceae > Vulcanococcus. The sequence goes on along the minus strand of VGPP01000054.1, from coordinate 6,211 downwards.
TTCGATGCAGAGCTGGCGGCCGGCCAGCAGCGGCGGAGAGAAGGGTGGCTGCCGTTCGGTGAGGCCCAGTAGATCGGCGGTGACGCGCACCTGCCCATCGCACTGGTCGCCGGCACCGATGCCGATCACCGGGATCGTGAGCTCCTGGCTCAAGCCCCCGGCCAGCTCAGCCGGCACATGCTCGAGCACCAGAGCAAAGCAGCCGGCGGCCTGCAGATCGCGGGCGTTGCGGCGCAGCCGCTCCTGGCTGAGGGGATCGTTGGCCTGGCGCCGGTAGCCCAGTTGATGCACCGATTGCGGCGTGAGGCCCAGGTGGCCCATCACCGGGATGCCGCTGCGCACCAGGCGATCCACCACGGCGATGGTTTCCGGTTCGGCTCCCTCGAGCTTCACCGCGGCGGCCGGGCTGTCCTTGAGCACCCGCCCAGCCGCTGCCACCGCAGCGTCAACACCGCACTGGTAGCTGAGAAAGGGCAGATCGGTCACGATCAGCGGTTGCTGCGCGATAGGCCGCTGCAGCCCACGCCCCACGGCGCGGGTGTGCAGGATCATTTCCTCAAGCGTGACCGGCAGCGTGGTGGCGTGACCGAGCACCACCATCGCCAGGGAGTCGCCCACCAGGATCAGATCGGCGCCGGCCTGCTCCACCAGGGCGGCCGAGAGCGCATCCCAGGCGGTGAGGGCGGCGATGGGCCTCCCTTCCTGCTTGCAGGTGAGCAGATCAGCTGGACGCACCCCGGATCCCGCACGGCAGAGGCCCATTGCTAGCATCTGCTCGACTCGGACCCATGCGGCCCGGACGCCCAAATCTGGTCAGGACCGGAAGGGAGCAGCCACACGGGATGCTCCGAGCAGGCGTGGACTCCGGGTCACCCCCTTCCGCTCAGCTCTCGCGCTGGCGATTGAGCAGGAACGAGGGAATGGCAGCGCCGCTTTGATCGGCTTCGCTGGTGCCGTTGTTGGTGTTGGTGAAGCTGGCGATCGAGCGCTCCGGCCGGTAGCTGCCGCCTCCTTCAAAGCCCGTGGCGATCACGGTCACGTGGATCTCGCCTTCGAGGCGCTCATCCACCACGGCGCCCACGATGATGTTGGCTTCCGGATCCACCACGTCGTAGATCACTTCCGAAGCGGTGGTCATGTCCTCCAGGGTCATGTCCTTGCCGCCGGAGATGTTGATCACGCAGCCCTTCGCACCATCGATGCGGGCGGCCTCGAGCAGGGGGCTGCTGATGGCAGCCTGGGCGGCTTCGGTGGCGCGGGAGCGGCCGGAGCCCACCCCCAGGCCGAGCAGGGCGGTGCCGGCGTCGGTCATCACCGAGCGCACATCGGCGAAGTCAACGTTCACCAGGCCGGGCTTGGTGATGATGTCGCTGATGCCCTTCACGCCCATGCGCAGCACGTCGTCGGCGGCGCGGAAGGCATCCTGCAGCGGTGCGCCGGCGATGGCCTCGCGCAGGCGGTCGTTGGGGATCACGATCAAGGTGTCCACATGCTCGGAGAGCCGGGCGATGCCTTCTTCGGCCTGGCGCATGCGGCGGCGGCCTTCGAACCCAAACGGCTTGGTCACGATGCCCACCGTGAGGGCGCCGCATTCCTTGGCCACTTCAGCCACCACCGGCGCCGCGCCGGTGCCGGTGCCGCCGCCCATACCGGCGGCAATGAACACCAGATCGGTGCCTTGCAGGGTTTGAGCGAGATCGGCGCGGGATTCTTCGGCGGCCTTCTGGCCGATGGCAGGGTTGCCGCCGGCACCCAGGCCGCGGGTGAGTTTCTGGCCGAGCTGCACCCGTTGTTTGGCAGCTGACTGCAACAAAGCCTGGGCATCGGTGTTGAGCACGCGATAGCCCACCCCCTGCAAATCCGAGGCGATCATGCGGTTCACGGCATTGCTGCCGCCACCTCCCACACCAATCACTTCGATCCGGGCGGATTGGCTGGGCACGATCCCGCTGGCTCCATTGCTGCTGGCACTGAGGCCTTCAGCTGCGATCTCCATAGAAGGTCCCATGCCTGTGGTGCTGCGCAGCATTATGTCGTTGATCTGTTCGATCAGCCGCAGGAATCATCACACCTTTGCCGGTAGCAACAGCTTTAGCAATGGGCTGTCACCGTTTGCACGTCGTCTAGTCAGCTGAAGGTGTGCTGGTTGCCGGTGGTTGGGTGCCTGTGGTGGGGGTGGGGCGATTGGCCTGAGCCGTGGCTTTCTGCAGGGCGGCGATGCTCAGTCGCCCCTTACCCGGCAGGCCAAGTTCGGGTTGCTCGGGATCGCTCAGATCGATCGATTGGATCTTGAGGGTTTTGATCTGCTTGGGCAAGTGCGTGGAGAGATGGCGCAGCACATCGAGCCGCCGGCTCAGCCGTTCATCCGGGAGGCCGAGGTGTACATCGCCCAGGGCAGCGGTGCGCAGCCAGAGGCTGCCGTTGGCTTCAAACCGCACCTGTTGCAGAGCGCTGCCCAGCTGGTCCTGCTGGGCCAGCACCTCGGCCAGAGGCGTGCGCAGCCGCTCCTGCCAGCCCATCACCACCACCTGCGGGGTGCGATTGGCGCCGCTGCCGCGCTGCTGGCGGCTGGTCATCCAGTTGCCGAGGCGATCCACGTAGCCCCGCTCGATTCCCTTGCTGGAGCGCCGCTGAGCCTGGGCCACCGCCTCGCGTTCCACAAGGCTGATGCGCAGCCGTGGCGGCAGCATCAGCCGACTCACCTGCACCTGCTCCACCGGCAGGCCGGCGGAGAGCCGCTGAGCCAGTTCCTGGGGTTTGAGGCCAAGCAGGGGCTGGGGGAGCCGCAGCTGGGCTTCGCGGATCACCTGCTCGCGGCTCACCTGCGAACTGCCCAGCACCTCAATCTGATCGGGGGTGCGCAGCACCCAGCCCTGCCGCAGCAACCCCCAGCCCAAGCCGGCCGCCGCTGCGCTGAACAGCGTGATGCGCCACAGCTGCCGCAGGCGCTCCTGGCGGCGTTGCTGCCGCAGTTGCCGCCGCCGTTCCGGCGCGATCGCGGGGCGCGTGGGGGTTCGGGTCACAGCTCGCAGCGCGAGCGCGCCATCAGCTCAGAGATCCAGCGGCGGGCGCGTTCGGCATCGGCGAAGGGCACATCCTTGTGCTCGCTGCCGCTGATCAGCCGCAGCCGGCACGCCCCCTGGGATTCATCGGTGAGGGGTGCTTCGCCGGATCCGAGGGACAGCAGTTCCACCTTTTCGAGGGTTTTCACCTGGAACTCGCCCTGCTCTACGAGCTTGCCCGATTCGAACACGCTCCAGCTCAAGATCCCGTTGATCAGGCGGGCACCACCGCAGTCGTCGAGCTTGGAGAGTTCCGCTCCTTCGGCCCACTCGCGAAACAGCCGTTGGCGCCGCCGCTCCAGCCAGCCGAGGGCTGTGATCAGCGGGAACACCACGAGCAGTGGCAGCCAGAGCAACCCGTGACTCATGCGGCTTCCGCCCTCCCTCCGATCGCTGGTTGGCCCGATTCTTGCGCCAGTTGCACCAGTTGGTGCACCAGCTCCTCAAGCGGTAACCCGCTGGCCTCCCAGAGCATCGGATACATGCTCTGGCTGGTGAAGCCCGGCAGGGTGTTGATCTCGTTGAGCCAGAGCGCTCCGCTGCTGCGATCCAGGAAGAAATCCACGCGGGCCAGCCCCTCGGCGGCCACGGCCCGGCAGGCGGCGATGGCCATGCAGCGGGCGCGCTCGCTCAGCTCGTTGCTCACCTCAGCCGGGATCACGGTATGGCTTTTGCCGTCGCTGTATTTGGTGTCGTAGTCGTACCAATCGGCGTCGAAGCAGATTTCGCCCAGCACGGAGGCCTGCATGCTGCGGCCGCCGAGTACGGCGCATTCCAGTTCGCGGGCGTCGATGCCCTGCTCCACCACCAGGCGTGGGTCGTGGCTGGCGGCCAGCGCCAGACCCGCCAGCAGCTCACTGCGATTGGTGGCTTTGCTGATGCCCACTGAAGAGCCGAGATTGGCGGGTTTGATGAAGCAGGGGTAGCCGAGCTGCTGCTCCAGCCGATCGAGCAGGGCCTGGGGATGGGCCTCCAGCTCCTGGGCGTCCACACAGGCATAGGGCACCTGGGGCAGGCCGGCCGCGGCAAACGCGGCCTTCATCGCTTGTTTGTCCATGCCCACCGCTGATCCGAGCACGCCGGATCCCACGAAAGGCACCTGCATCAGGCTGAACAGGCCCTGAATCGTGCCGTCTTCGCCGTTGGGGCCATGCAGCACCGGCACCCACACCTGCATGTCGAGCGCAGCTTCGGGGAAGCCCTGAAAGCCGGGCCGCAGGGGAGCGGCCGGCAGCTCCTCGCGGCTGGCGGGCGTGCCCTTGGCCAGCACGGCATCGGCCACCGCCGGCGGCCACCAATGGCCCCATTGATCGATGTAGAAGCAGCTCAGCCGGTAGCGCTCTGCGTTGGCGCCGCGGCGCAGAGCCGCCGCCACCGTGTTGGCCGAACGGATCGACACCGCATGCTCACCCGAGACACCGCCGAACACCAGGCCGAGTTGCATGGGTTCGCTGGTCATGGGCGCGTGAATCGAGAGGCCAAACGTATCAGCGATCTCGGCGCTGACCAGGGCTACGCCTGGGCGGTTCCGCTGAGGGAGAAGGCCCGCACTTCATCAATGCGCACATCCACCAGATCGCCGGGCTGCCAGCGACCGTTGTCGCCCGAGAAGAAGGTGAGCCGGTTGGTGCGGGTGCGGCCCATCACCTGCTCAGGATCCTTGGGGTTGATGCCCTCCACCAGCACCTGTTCGGTGCGGCCGGCGTAGCGGGCGCTGCGCTCCCGCGCCACCCGCTCCACCAGGGCGTTGATCTCGCGCAGGCGCTCCACCTTCACCTCCTCGCTGAGCTGGTTGGGCCAATCGGCGGCGGGAGTGTTGGGGCGGGGCGAGTAGGCGGCGGTGTTCACCTGATCGAAGCCGATCTCCTCGATCAGAGCGAGGGTGCGGCGGTATTGGGCGTCGGTTTCACCGGGGAAGGCCACGATCACATCGGCGCTGATCGAGGCGTCCGGCATGCGCTCGCGGATGCGCTCGATGATGCGGCGGTAGCGATCCACGGTGTAGCCGCGGGCCATCGCCTTGAGCACGTCGTCGTCGCCGCTCTGGAAGGGGATGTGGAAGTGCTCGCACACCTTGGGTAGATCGGCACAGGCATCGATCAGCCGCTCGGTGAAATAGCGCGGGTGGCTGGTGGCAAAACGGATCCGCTCGAGCCCCTCCACGTCGTGCACAAACTGCAGCAGGTCGGTGAGGGTGTGCTGGCGGCGACCCTCCGGCGTGATGCCGGGCAGATCGCGGCCATAGGCATCGATGTTCTGGCCCAGCAGGGTGATCTCCTTGAAGCCCTGGGCGGCCAGGCCTTCCATCTCGAGCTTGATCGCCTCCGGCAGACGGGATTGCTCCTTGCCGCGCACCGACGGCACCACGCAGTAGGTGCAGCGCTCGTTGCAGCCGTAGATCACATTCACCCAACCGCAGATCTTGCTGTCGCGGCGGGCGGTGGTGATGTCTTCGAGGATGTGGTGCTCTTCGGTGGCCACCACTTGCTGGCCCTGCTCCACCTGAGCCAGCAACACATCGAGGCGGTTGGCGTGCTGGGGGCCCATCACCAGATCGAGCTCGGGCACGCGTCGCAGCAGCGATTCGCCCTCCTGCTGCGCCACGCAGCCAGCCACCACCAGGGTGAGGTTGGGGTTGGTGCGTTTGCGCTGCGCCTGACGGCCTAGGTAGCTGTAAACCTTCTGCTCGGCGTTATCGCGGATCGTGCAGGTGTTGTAGAGCACCAGATCGGCCTCGAGTTCGGCCTGGGCTTCGCGATAGCCCATCGATTCGAGGATCCCGGCCATGCGCTCGGAATCCGCCTTATTCATTTGGCAGCCGAAGGTGGTGATCCAGTAGCTGCCGCGCCCGCTCTCCGCCGCCGTCGGTGCGGGGGGTGCGCTGAGTTGTGTGGCCGTCATCGTTCCAGTTTCCGGTATCGCTGGATGGGGGCGTGGATGGAGGCGTTGCGGCGTGGCGGCATCCATGGTTCTGTGCGGTCTGTACGGAACTGCGGACGCAAGCGGGCGACCCTTGCGCGGTCTGCTGCTGGCGCGGGCGATCTGTGCCAGCTTGAACGCAGTGCCATCGGGCCATGCGCCTTCGCCTGCATCGCTTTCGCCTGAGCAAGGCCGTGCCGTTGGCGATCAGCCGCGGCACCACCAGCGCC
>VGPP01000053.1 GCA_016882585.1 Cyanobacteria bacterium M_surface_7_m2_037 | reverse complement strand
CGCATCGCCTGGTCGATCGTGATCGCGGAGCAAGGGCTGCCGGCCTTCATCGATGCTCTGATCGATTCAACGGAATATCTGGAAACCTTCGGGGAAGACCTGGTGCCCTACCAACGCGCCCGGGTGCTGGCTGGCCAGGCGGTGGGCACGATGCCCTTCAACCAGCAAGCCCCCCGCTACGACGCCTACTGGCGTGACACCATGGCCGTTCGCGCTCCCGGGGTCGGCAGCGGCACCTGGGCAGGCTGGCCGCGTCCGGCCTGGCTGGCCAATCAGCCCACCCCGGCTGTGCAGAACGCTTGGCGGTATTTTGTGGCCACTGGTGGCTTCGTGCTGACCGGCCTCCTGCTCTGGGTAGCCTTGGCGATGTTGAGCACCGGAGCCCAGGGCTAATCCGAGCCCCAGGATCACCGATGCGCAGCCTCGGCATCCTGCTGGTGTTCGCCACCTTCAACCTGGCCCAGGCCTTGCTGGTGCTCGATCCAGACGAACACCGCGACGAGGCCGATCGGCTGCTGCTGCGAGTGATCGATGCCCAGCCCCCTGCAGCTGTTTGAGGGGATGGACCAGCAGCGCTTCCTAGCGGTGCTCAGCGAGGTGGCGGCTGTCGACCAGGGAGGGCTGCAGATCAACGAACCCGGCACCTCCCGCAGCCTCAAGACCCTGCCCGGCGACTGGAGCGACCTGGCCCAGGCCTGCCTGATCCATGTGGGCATGGTGCCGCAGGCCCGCGAAGCGGTAGCGGCTGATGCCCGATGAGGACTCAGGGCTGGGGATCGGTGCCGAGAACGGGGAGGCGGTGCGGCTGCATGGGGCCGGAGGCAGGCAGTAGTGAACACGCGGCTCTTAGCACTTGCACCAGCAGTGACTCTCGAGAAGCCCCTGGCATGATCATTTGAACTGACTTATTGCTCCTCAAACTCTGCCAAAAGTCCTCGTCGATGCGGTACACACGATAGGAATCCTTGACCGATACACCTACTCAAGCGTCGAGCATCAAGCGAGCGAGGAGGCGGTTGGCATCAATTAGCAGAATCTTCTTGTCCCTGAAGACTGCAGCGCAAGCAATCGCATCACGCGTAAATGCAGAGGTTGTGATGCAGACTCCACTATCGGATCGGTGTCGCTGAATTCGGCCGTAAGGGTGAGCGGGGTGGCGCCGGTCTCCGGCCTGATCGGATCGCGCCAGCAGCGCGATTCAGCGGCAGGCATGGGTGCAGAGGTTTTGCTCATGGTTCAGGGGCACACCATCACCCGGTTGCCAGTGCCGCTGTTGCTCACGGCTGCGAACTGACTGCGCTGGGGTGACCAGCAGATCGATCGCCAGCCGGCGCTGGCTGGGGTGCTGCGCAAGGACCAGCTGATGCCATCGGCGCTGGTCATGATCCGGTTGCTGCTGCCGCTTGTGGCAACGGCAACCAACAGTCGCCTGCCCGCCAGGCTGCTGTCCTGCGTGCCCGTAATTTCCGGACGAGTTTTCGCTTTCGCCTGACATGCCTGAGGCGAAGCAGAGGTTCACGACTCGTTCAGCAGGCTCAGCGCCTCCATCACCTGCAGGCGGATGCCGCCCAGCCGGATCCAGGCCCGCACCGCATCCGTTCTGCTCCGATAGGGGCGCCAGTCGTCCTCAGCGATGCGGCGCTGGAAATGGGCCGCCACACGCCGCGCAACGGCGACGTCGCTGGGCCTTGCCAATCGCAGCGTTGTCCCCTCGATCACCACTTCAGCAGGCATGGCGTCGGGGAGAGATCAGGAACTGGCCAGGCTCATTCTCTACCCTGCCAGCCCCTCTCAGCCCAGGATCGGAAAACAGCCCTTCAGCCCGTTCACCAGAATCTGCACCGCCACCGCAGTGATCAACAGACCCATCAAGCGCTGCAGCACCCGTTCGCGGGTCTGACCCAGCCAGACCCGCAGCCGCGGCGTGAACTGCAGGAACAGGTAGAGCCCCATAGCCATGGCGCCGATCACCAGGCTCACCAGCAGTCGCCCGCTCCAGCCGTCGGGAGCTTCCGCAACCACCAGGGAAATCGTGCCGGGGCCTGCCATCAGCGGCACTCCGATCGGCACAATCGCCGCTGCCGGATCATCCGCCAAGCCACTGCCCAGCAGTGCCGGGCGCCCCTCCAGCAGCCTCAGCCCCAAGGGCAGCAGGATCAGGCCACCAGCAACCCGGAAGGCCGGCAGGCTAATCCCGAATAAGCCAAGCAGGCCCGATCCCCACCAGCAGGCCACCAGCAGCACAGCCAGGTAGGTGAACACCGCCAGACGACTGATCCGCCGCAGGCGGTAACCGCTGCCGGCACCGGCCTGGCCCACAACGCTGAGCAACCCAACCGGGTCGCTCAGCGCCAGCAGGCCCACCGCCAGCGTGGACAGGCTCATGGCGATGGCGGGGTGATGCCCAGCGCCTGGGCGCCAAAGTGCCGCGTCATGTCCGTCTGCAGATGCCACGCCGTCAGCAATGTTTTGGCGATGCGCCTGAGCTCGGCCACGTCATTGCAGGCATCGATGGCTCTGGCCTGGGTCTCAACGGCGAACTGGCGGCTGAGTGTGCGATCCACGCTCTTGATGCAATGTTGCAAAACGTTAAGCACTTTCAACGCGAGGCGCGGCCGGTTTCCCGCACGGTTCCACCTGCCTGTGTCGCAGGCTTCACTTACGCCAGCGGGCTACCAGAGAACTGCAGCCGCCTGGGCTGGCGCGTTCACCGGCAAAGTGGCCCCCAACTGGTCACGACAAAAATCCTGCGACCTGAGGATGGCAGACAAATTGAGTTGGTCCTCCAAAAGGCAGGCATGTCCACTATCCGGAAGGTGAACGATTGTGGTGTTTGGAAGAAAGCGAGCCAATCGCTTCGCCTCCCGTGGGGAAGGCAGGAGTCGATCCGCTCCCGAGGCCAGGATTAGAACAGGCTGGCGAACGCGATCAAGAGGAAGATCCTCCAGACGAAACTGTCTGAGCAATGCCAGTCTCCAGGCAGCGCTTTGAGGCCTGACAGCCTGCATGGCAGCCAGCAGCTGAAGCCGTGTTGGCCTGCTGACCCGATGGGATGCAATCAGAAGATTGCACAGACTGAGGGTGGAGAGCTGATAAATCGTCGTGGGCAGCAACTGAGTCAAAGAGCTGCAGGCACCGATCCAGGGTTGACGCTGTGCTGATGAGGCGGGATTGACCAGAATCAACTGATCACACAGGTTCGGAAAGCGCGTGATCAGCCTCAACGCCAAACAACCACCAAACGATTCGCCACAAACAGTGGTGGTGCGCCCAGGATGCCGTTGCTGCTCCATCCGGATCAGAGCGGCGACCTGCTCGGTCAGTTCGTCCCAACCTTTGAGGTAGTCTGGGGGGATGGATAAACAGCGAATGTCAAAGCCAGAGCTGAGTCCGGCAACTTGCGGTTTAAGCAACGCACCACTGCCGTCCATGCCCGGCAAAAAAACAAACAGCGGCCGAGATGGTGTCGCAGGTGTGCAAGCAGTGAGCCGCAAAGTCCTGAAGGTGGTGATCATGATCTACGAGTGCTCATCAGCATCATTGGGCCAACATCTCCGCGATCTGGCTCCAACAGGCTTGGGTGAGTTCTCGGGCTAGAACAGCTCCACTGCTGCCACGATAACGAGATTTCCATCCCTCATCGATCAGCAGAGGACGGCCAAAGAGAACATCAACATGCCGGTAAAGGATTGCAGAATGCCAACCATCACGTTGAAACAATGCTTCCGATGGATCGAAGCGCCGAAACAAGGCAAGCGGAGCAAGCTTTCCCTGTTTTTCCTCCCTTGAAGCAATGGCAACCGGCAGAATCGACAGGTCATCCACTGGCACCCTCAGGGCAAGATGCGCAAAGCCCCTGTGGAACGGACTGAGCTGCTGGGGAGCGTTGACCTTCACCATCGGATCCGCACCCTCGGGAAACACGCCCACCACCTGATTCGCTTGCAGAAATCTGGCCGACTGCTGAAAGAACGACGACTGCCTTCGCTGATCAGCCTCGAGCGGAAAGGCACCCATCAGCGCAACTGCCTGCTGCAGTAGCGGCACCTGGCTCATGTAATGATGACAGACGAATCGTACGGGCCGACTGATTGCCGACATCAGTAGGGGGGCATCTAGCAGGCTGCGATGGTTGCTGACAATAAGAAGTCTGTTTTTGGTGGGTATTCTTTCAAGATGGTGCAATGTCACTATCATCCCTGTTGCATCCAGCAGACTGCGAGAAAGCTGCAAGGGGATAGTGCGCTTCATGCTCGCAGTTTTGCCACTCTCGGTGACGCGGTCGAAGTGTGTTTTCTGATGTCCTCTTTTTTCCGGGGCTTTAAAGTAGTTTACTCGAAATAGTCTTGAATCAAGAGAGGGGACGGTGCGAGTGTCAAGCCTGGCGGATCACCGCCCAGTTGAGCCGTTTTGCTTCAGGCGGTTCGGACCAGGGAGGATCTACGCCGCCGTCCCAGCGGTTCGATCCACTCGTTGAGCACCTGGCGGTGCCGTTGCAGCTGCGGTGCCACCCGGCAGCCCAGCTGGATCTGCCCCTGATCGAGCAGGCGGCCCAGCCGCTGCATCGCCGCCTGCTCAGCCCTGGTGAGGCGGTCTTGCTGGCTCAGCAGCCAGTCGATCTCGGCCTGGGTGATCACCCCGGAGCTGAGGCTCTCGAGGAACAGCTCGCCAGCGGTCATCAATATGTAACGACTTCGTCACATCCTGGCGGTACGGCGGGGCTTCCGCGAGGTCTGGGGCTCCGAGCCGCCGCCCGGAAGCCCCGCCATGGCTGGGCTGGGCTGGATGCCCGCTGCGCTTCACGTTCCTTAATGAAGGTTGCCATGATTTTCTAAAAAATTCTTTCACCTCAATGTCCACGTCCACCCTGCTTGAGCTGTTCGGCGGCTTCATGGTCGCCTGCGTCGCCCTCTGGTTCGTCGCGATGAACAGGTTCGTCGCGATCGACATTCCCGCCTCAAAGTCTGCGCCCCGGCTGGGCTCACGGCAGTAGCACCTGCCGTGCGCGCCTACCTGCAGCGCCCCCCGGCCTGCTGGCTTCCGTCGGTCTGCTGCTGCTGCGCCTGAGCATCGGCGAGCTGTTGATTCACCACGGCCAGGAGAAGCTCGCCGATCCCCAGCAGTTCGCCAACACCTATGTGGCCTCGCTGCACCTGCCCTTCCCGCTGTTCTTCGCCTACGCCGCCGGCTTCTCGGAGCTGATCGGCAGCTGGCTGGTGATCCTCGGCCTGCTCACTCCCGTGGGTGCCCTGGCCCTCAGCGGCACGATGACGGTGGCGGCCTATCAGCACATCTCCACCGCCGGCTTCAACATCTATGTGCTGGAACTGGTGCTGCTCTACCTCGGCGGCAGCTTCGCCCTGCTGTTCAACGGCCCCGGTCGCTTCTCCTTCGATGCCGGCATCGTGCCAGCGATGCTCGACGACCTCAGCACGACCAATGACGTTGAACCTGCTGTTTCCTCACAGCACTCTGGCGAGCTGCGTGCCATCCCGGTGACCGTCAACTCCAGCGCCCGGTGATGAAGCAGGCGGGATTAGGTATTTTGGCTTTTCTCCTTCCAAAGTTTTGGGTGAAATTCTCTGGCTTTGTTTTCACCTCGAAGGCCCAAACACCTGAGGGCTACCCGTACTTTTTTCGGGCGCAGAAAAGCGAGATACATGATCTCAGCTCAGGACCGCCTCGGTGCTGCCGGCCCGCTGGCGGCGGGTGAGGAAGCCGAACAGCACCTTGCCGATGGCGGCGATAAGGTTGCCCTCAAGCTCCTGGAACATTGCCATGTTTAGGTGAAAGGCGTGATTGGCTTCCGCCACGATCCGATCGCCCGTGGCCTGATCGATCGGCAGGGCGTCGAGGGTGGCGCGGTAGTTGGTCTTGAAGCCCTTCTCGTCGGGGATCGCGTCGAATTCGTAGAAGCGCAGGCCGTCATGGTCACCCAGGTTCATCGCCTTTTGGGCAATGTTTTTGAGGATCTGACCGCCGGAGAGATCGCCGATGTAGCGGGTGTAGTGGTGCCCCACCAGCAGCTCGGGCGACTCCTGGGCGATCTGATGAATGCGAGCTACATACTCCTGGGCGGCCGGGGTGGCTTTGACGCTGTTGCGCCAGCTGTCGCCGAAGTAGAAGGCCAGGTCCTGCTCCAGGCTCTCGCGCCGGTTCAGTTCAGGGAAGCCCACCGGGCCCACCACCGGATGGCCGGCGGCCCGCAGCCTGCCGATCTCCTGCTCCATCGCGTCATACACGAAATAGAGATCGGCCACCAGGGTGCGGTAGCTGACCTTGTCCACCACGCCTTTGAGAAAGCAGCTCACGAAGCCGGTATTTTCGGCCATGGTGTGGGCTTTCTTGGTGCCTTCACGCAGCTGGGAGGCAAGGGCAATGGCCATGGTTGTCGATCAGGAGGTCAGCTGTGCAGATCAAGCACGTCGTCAACTTAATGGGGGCAACAAGTACGAGCCACTTTCTTTGCAAAGGGTTGCCTGTCTTCACAGCGCGACCAGCGCTCTTGACGTTCACGGCTTCCACCACAAGAGCGCTCTCCGCAGAGTGTGACGGATTTGCCAAGGTGATCGCCCAGGCCAACGCCCGCGGCAAGGCCAAGTGCGCCCGTGACATCGGTTACTACCTCCGCATGGTCACCTACTGCCTCGTGGCAGGCGGCACCGGCCCCATGGATGAGTACCTGATCGCCGGTCTCGACGAGATCAACCGCGCTTTCGAACTCTCCCCCTCCTGGTATGTCGAGGCCCTGAACTACATCAAGGCCAACCACGGCATCTCCGGCGACCCCGGCGTCATCGCCAACAACTACATCGACTACGCCATCAACGCACTCGTCTGATCTCAGACAACGCCTCTCGATCGCGTCTCGATCTCCCATGCCCTCGCCACAGGCGAGGGCTTTTTTGTGCTTGGGAACCATCGTCATGGGCGCAGCACGGCGTTGTGGCACACAGCTGCAACCAAATGCTGTTACGAAGCCCGCCACGGGGGCAGGGGCATCGGCCAGGATCGGCGCCAGTACCAGGCGCCCCATGGCGGGAGAACCGATCAACGAGGCCGAAGCGCTCGGGCGACTGCGCCAGAGCGAGGACCCCTCGATGCAGTACTACGGCGCCTGGTGGCTGGGGCGCAACCGCAGCCAGCATCCCGATGCCGTACCCCTGTTGATTGAGGCGCTCAAGCAGCGCCGCCCCCGTGACCCCGGTGCCGGCGTCGAAGAGAACGCCGTGGCCCGTAACGCCGCCCGCGCCCTGGGCAAGCTGGCGCCGGCCGCCCACGCCGCCGTACCTGAGCTGCTGGACGCCCTGGCCGATCCGGACGATGGCCTACGCGAAGCCGCCGCCCGCGCCCTGGGGGATCTGCGCGCCCGTGAAGCCGTGGCGCCCATCTGCACGCGCCTGGCCGGTGGGCCAGCCGTGGCCGGCGCCCGCCAAACCAGCTGCCCGCGACTGGTGGAGCCCTGCGAAGCCCTGCTGGAGGCGCTGGGTGAGATCGGTGTGGCCACGCCTGAGGTTCTGGCGGTGATTGAACCCTTCAGCAGCCATGAGTGGCCGCTGATTCGCAGTGCCGCCGCGCGCGCGCTGCTCCAGCTCAGCGGTGAGGCGCGATGGGCCGAGCCATTGCTGGCCCTGCTGGGCGATGGCCAGCTGCATGTGCGCCGCGCTGCGCTGATGGACCTGGGTGCCGCCGGCTGGCGGCCGGCTGCCGAGGCCATCAGCGCCACCCTGGCCGAAAACAGCCTCAAGCTGATCGCCCTGCGCGGCCTGGTCGAAAACGGCAGCGGTGAGCCGGGCGAGGACGCCCTGCTGGCTGCCATGGACGCCTTGTTGTGATCGCCATGAGCGTGCAACCCCTGATCAGTGCCGTGCAGGACGCCAGCAGCGCGCTTGAGCTGGTGCGCGCCACAGCAGCGCTGGCGGCCAGTGGCAGCGCCGCAGCAGCCCCCACCCTGGTGGAGGTGCTGGGCTTCAACAACCCCGGTGCCGCGGTGGCAGCCGTCGATGGGCTGATCGCCATCGGCAGCCCGGCGGTGGACCATCTGCTGCAGCTCGACCCGCGCAACTACGGCGCCCGCGCCTGGGCGGTGCGCGCGCTGGCTGGCATCGGCGATGTGCGTGGGCTGGATCTGCTGGTCGAAGCCCTGCTCACCGATGTGGGACCGAGCGTGCGGCGCGCCGCCGCCAAGGGCCTGGGCGCCCTCGCGCTCGATGCCCTGGCCAGCGGCGAACGCAACACCGTGCAGCAACATGCCCTGACCGCCCTGCTCGAGGCCACCAGCGACGGCGAATGGGTGGTGCGCTACGCCGTGGCGGTCGGGCTTGAGGGTCTGGCTCTGGGCAGCAGGTGGCCTACCGGGCACAGCAGCCACAGCAGCAGCTGCACCGCCCTGTGCCGCCTGAGCGACGCGGCCACCGAAGAGGCCACTGTGGTGCGGCTGCGTGCTGCACTGGCCTTGCAACGCTTGCAGCCATGACCACAACACGGGTGCTGTTTGTCTGTCTGGGCAACATCTGCCGCTCACCGGCGGCCGAAGGGGTGTTTGTGCACCTGCTGGAGCAGCAGGGCCTCAGCGATCGCTTTGTGGTCGACTCGGCCGGCACCGGCGGCTGGCATGTGGGCCGGCGCGCCGATGAGCGCATGCGCGCCGCGGCCGCCCGGCGCGGCATCGCGCTCACCAGCCGGGCCCGCCAACTCGAGCTGGGCGATCTGCACAGCTTCGATCACATCGTGACGATGGATGGCGACAACCTGGCGGCGGTGCGCGCCCTGGCGCTGGAGGCTGGCAACCCCAGCGCTCAGGCCCAGATCAGCCCCATGACCTCCTACTGCCGGATCCACAGCAGCACCCACGAGGTCCCTGATCCGTATTACGGCGGGCCCCAGGGGTTTGAGCACGTGCTCGATCTGCTCGAGGATGCCTGTGGTGGCCTGTTGGAGGCGCTGCAGACCCTCAAACCTGAGCCGCGGATGTGAGCGTTGGCAACGCTTTGTACAGGTGACCATGGTCATGACCATGGTCACCTGTAGGAGGGGGGAGTGCTGCAAGCATCCGCCCGCTAGTGCGGCAAAGGCCTATGGCTGCTGAGGCTGCGGCGGCCAGGCGTCCTCGGGCACGCGGGCGCGAAAGAGATCGACCAGCTGCTCAATCACCGCATCGATGCTCATGCCGTCGGTGATCAGCTCGATGGCATCAGGCGCCTGCTGCAGCGGCGCGATCTCACGGGTCGAGTCGAGATGATCGCGCTCGGCGATCTGGGCTTCGAGCTCTGCGAGCTCGGGCACGGCAAAACCGCGCTGGGCCAGATCGAGCGCGCGGCGCCGCGCCCGCTCGGCCACGGTGGCGGTGAGAAACACCTTGAGCTCGGCATCAGGGAACACCGCCGTGCCGATGTCGCGGCCTTCGGCCACCAGACCACCGCGGCGTCCCATGGCCTGCTGCTGGGCCGTGAGCGCCTCGCGCACACAGCCATGGGCGGCCACGGTTGACACCAAAGCAGTGACGTCGGGGCTGCGAATCGCCTCGGTGACGTCATGACCATTGATGGTCACGCACTGGGCGCCACCAGAGGCACCCGCGGCGGCCCCCAGCTGCAGATCAAGCCCCACGAGCAGGGGCGCCACCGCAGCGGCATCGGCAGGGTCAACCCCCTGACGCTGGACCCACCAGGTCAGGGCCCGGTACATGGCCCCCGTGTCCAGGTACACCAGAGCCAGGCGGGCGGCAAAGGCCTTGGTCACCGTGCTCTTGCCGGCACCGGCAGGGCCATCGATGGCAACGATCGGGGCGCGGGTCATCAAAAACACATGGTCGATCAGACGAGCTGATCCGCAGTGCACTGCAGCTGCCAACAAGGACAGCCCATCGCAACGGCGCAGCGGGCTCAGCGTATGCGGCGCCACGCACGCGACGTAATCGACTGCCAACGCTGCAGCCTCCAACTGCGTACGCACCAGCTCAAGCAGAGCTGCGGCATCACGGCTGCCTGCGGCCGCGGCCGCAGCGGCAGCCTGCAGCGCCTGGGGCAGGGCCCGCGCCTGCTGGCGCTCGGCGGCGCTTAGGTAGGCATTGCGCGAACTGAGGGCCAGACCATCAGCGTCGCGCACCGTGCCGATGCCGCTGATCTTGAGCGGGAGAGCCAGATCAGCCACCACACGCCGCAGCACCACAAGCTGCTGCCAGTCTTTTTCACCCAGAAACAGACGGTCGGGCCTGACCAGCGCCAACAGACGCGCCACCACGGTGGCGACCCCCTCGAAATGCCCCGGACGGCTGCGGCCGCAGAGCACTCCTGTGAGGGCCAAAGGCGGCTGCAGGCGCTTCACCTGCTGCAGCCCGTCTGGATAGATCGACGCCGCATCGGGCGCCCAAACGGCGCCGGCCCCTGCAAGGGCAGCACGCGCAAGGTCCTGCTCGAGGGTGCGCGGGTAGCGGTTGAAATCTTCCCCGGGGGCGAACTGCAGCGGATTGACAAAGACGCTCACCAGAACAGCCGGCCGCCCCCTTGCGACAGGTGCAGCGGCGCGCGCGATCAACCGTTGATGCCCCGCATGCAGGGCACCCATGGTCGGCACGAAATGCAGCGCACGCTCGCTGCGCTGCAAGCTGCACCACCGCTGCAACGCAGCCGTGGTGGTCAGCAGTGGCACAGACGCATCAGCCATCAACACCCAGCATCGCCTGGCAACACAAAGCCCATCCGCCCGAAAGGCGGATGGGCCGTGAGCTTCGCAAGGCTGCGAATCAGTGCTTCTCGAGCACCTCGAGCTTGACCCTGGCCACGCCACTAGACATCAGC
>VGPP01000052.1 GCA_016882585.1 Cyanobacteria bacterium M_surface_7_m2_037 | reverse complement strand
CGCTGGAGCATGTGGGTGATGAAGACCACGATCCTGCCCTGGGTGTATTGGAACCGCATGCTCAAAGGTGCCGACCACGAGAAGCGCTTTATTCCGGGCGTGAAGCACGGAGCTTGAGCATCAGGCGGCTTGTCTGCTGATCTGAACGTGGCAGGAGTGCGCCCTGTTGCTGGAGGGCGTTGTATTGGATCAGCGCACTGTCCAAGTCCGGATATCCATGGATATCCGCCTTTGGACAGTGCGCCAAAGCAGAACCCCAACCCAGCGCCTGAGCACACGCCACCAACCCCTCACCCGTTGATCAGGGGGCTTTGCCCCGCTGGGCGCGTTCGCCCCAGGCGTGAAGTCCATCGAGAACCGGCATGAGCTCATGGCCCAGGTCTGTGAGGGCGTACTCCACCCGGGGCGGCACCTCCGGATACACCGTGCGGGTGATCACGCCATCGGCTTCGAGTTCGCGCAGCTGGGAGGTGAGCACCTTCTGGCTCACCCCTTGCTCAACATCGGCTAGGGCGCGCTGCAGATCCGAGAAGCGGCGGATCCCCTCCAGCAATTCCCGCAGGATCAGCAGCTTCCAGCGCCCCTGGATCACCTTGAGGGCCAGCTCCGCCTTGCAATGGCTGTGCTGATGGCTGCTCTGAAAACCCTTGTGCTCACCCATCGCTCACGTTTGGGTAACCACCCCACTTTGCGGTGCGCTCTTGTGTTCCTGCCCCTGCCCAGCGCACGATCACTGGCGAAGGGGCCATCCCAACCGGCAGCCGCACCAGGCTGCACAACCCCAGGCGCCCCGGCAGCCCATTCAGAAGTTGAACCCAATCGTGACGACGACACCTCTGACCTCTGATCTGTTGGTGATCGCCTGCAGCAATGGTGAGAACCTCAAGCTGGCGGAGCGCTTTGCTGCGCAAGCTCAATCCCAGGCCCTCCATGCTCAAGTGCTGGATCTCACGGCGCTGGATCTGCCCCTGTTCACCCCGCGGGCCTTGGCAGCGGGCGCACCCTCTGATTTGGCGCCACTGCAGCAGAAGCTTGCGGGCGCGACACGTTGGGTGATCTGCGCCCCGGAATACAACGGCACGATCCCGCCGGTGCTCACCAGTGCCATCGCCTGGTTATCGGTGCAGGGCGACGACTTCCGCGCACTGTTCAACGGCAAGCCAGTGGCGATCGCGACCCATTCCGGGGGTGGTGGCCACGCGGTGTTGGCAGCGTTGCGCCTGCAGCTAGCCCACCTCGGTGCCCATGTGGTGGGGCGTCAACTGGTGAGCAACAACGCCAGCCCCGCCAAGGATGAATCGATCGCTGATCTGATTCACCGCCTGAAGCAGCTTCAACCCCTCCAGCCCTGAGCCGATTGATTGGTCATGACAACGACTCCCATCGCCATCCCCGCCAGTCATCGCGCTCTGGCCCAGGGTCTCGGCGCCGATGCGCTGGTGCTGCGCCCCGCCGCTGAGCGCTTTCACAGTCAGCTCGATTGGCTCGATAGCTGGCACAGTTTTTCCTTCTCCAGCCATATCGACCCGGCCTGGATGGGCTTTGGCCCCTTGCTTGTGATCAACGACGACACCATCGCCGCCGGCCGGGGCTTCGGCATGCACCCCCACCGCGACATGGAGATCATCACGGTGATGGTGCAGGGCGAATTGAACCACCGCGATTCGATGGGGTACGCCGAGGTGCTGCGCGCCGGTGAGGTGCAGCGCATGAGCGCCGGCACCGGTGTGGTGCACAGCGAGATCAATGGATCGGACCAGTCCTGCCGCCTGCTGCAGATCTGGGTGGAGCCGAGCTCCACGGGCATCGCCCCGGCCTATGAGCAGAAACCCTTCCCGCTTCAGCCCGGCTGGACCGCGCTGCTCGATCCTCAGCGCCAGGAGGGCGCCCTGGCGATTCACCGGCCGGTGCGCCTGTGGCGCGCCCAGCTTCAGGCCACAGAGCTGGTGCAGTTGCCTGAGCTCTCGGGTGTGGCCTGGATCCAGATGATCGATGGAGCCTTGGAGCAGCCCTGGTTGCTGCAGCGCGGTGATGGTCTCGGCTGGAGGCCAGGGCCTGCTGGAGCGGCGACGCCGCCACCGCTGCAAGCCGGTGCCTCAGGTGCCGACCTGCTGCTGTTTGAACTCCACTGAGCATGGCCTCGTGTGGGCACGGCCGCCTGTGCTCCAGGGCACCCGGCTTCACGGTTGATCCCATCAGGCTTGGGGCATGGCTTACACGCCCCGAACAGCAAGCGCCGCGCGGCTCTATCGCCTCACCGATCGCCACGGCCAGCCCCACCCGGTGCTGGATGAGTGCTTCGAGAGCCATGATCTGGCGCTCGAGGCGGCGATGGAATGGCTCGAGTTGCAGGGGCTGGTGGATCAGCGGGCTGATCAACGCGAACGGGAGCGTCAGCTGGCCCTGCAGGTGGGCGTGGAGATGAGCACGCCCAGCGGCTGCTGGCGCACCCTGCGCCATGCCGGTTTCATGGCGTGGCGTTCATCCGGCTGTTGATGCAAGCGAACCAAAGCCTCGATCGTTCCCTGGCCTGGGCCGGTTTGCTGCTCAATGCCGCAGGCCTGCCTTGGTTGGTGCAGCTGCTCACCAGTGGCGGCTCGATGGCGGCTGCCAATTGGTCTGTTGGCCTGAGCGCGATCCTGCCGGCGCTGGTGCTCGGGGTGGTGGCCTCGGCCGCTTTGGTGAAAGGCCGCCGCTGGGGCCGCGTGGTGGCGATCGTGGCCCTGGGGCTCTCGCTGGCGGTGACCCTCGGCTACGGCGTGGTGTGGCTGGTGCTGGTGCCCCTGGCGCGGCCGCTGACGGCCACCGGCCTGGGTGTGTTGGTGGTGGTTGAGCTGTTGCTGCTGATCTATTGGTGCCTGCCTCGGCCCTGGTGGCGCAGCGGCGTGCGCTGAGCCCGAGCTGATCAGATCGCAAATTGGTATCGCTTGATACCAATGAGTCCGCCGTGCGCGCCTTGCATGGTTTGAATTGATACACATCGGCCATGCCCAGCGCTGAGCGTTTTGCTGCCCTGCAGACCATCCAGCGGCGCAAGCCCGCGGCGGTGCAGGCCCCTTCCGCTCTCCAGGACATCTGGGCCAGCGATGTGTTCACCCTGGATCGGATGAAGGAGGCGCTGCCGCGCAGCGTGTTCAAGTCGATCCAGGCCACGATCCGCGAAGGCGGTCGCCTTGATCCTTCCGTGGCCGATGCCGTGGCCGGCGCCATGAAGGACTGGGCCACCAGCCGCGGCGCTCTGTATTACGCCCACGTTTTTTATCCGCTCACCAACCTCACGGCGGAGAAGCACGACGGCTTCATCGTGCCCAAAGGTGATGGCCGCGCCATCACCGAATTCACCGGCAAGTTGCTGGTGCAGGGTGAGCCCGACGGCTCCTCCTTCCCCAACGGTGGTCTGCGCTCCACCTTTGAGGCCCGCGGCTACACCGCCTGGGATGTGACCAGCCCCGCCTGGCTGATGCGCACGCCCAATGGCGTGACCCTGTGCATCCCCACGGTGTTTGTGTCGTGGACCGGTGAAGCGCTCGACAAGAAAACCCCTCTGCTGCGCTCCAACGCCGCGGTGAACGCCCAGGCGCGCCGCGTGCTCAAGCTGCTCGGCGAAAAAGAGATCGCCCCGATCAACTCCAGCTGCGGCGCTGAGCAGGAGTACTTCCTGGTGGATAACGCCTTCATGGCGCTCCGCCCCGACCTGCAGCTCTCCGGTCGCAGCCTGTTCGGCGCACCGCCGGCGAAGGGTCAGCAGTTCGACGACCACTACTTCGGCGCCATCCCCGAGCGGGTGCAGGTGTTCATGCAGGACGTGGAGGATCAGCTCTACCGCCTGGGTGTGCCCGCCAAGACCCGCCACAACGAAGTGGCTCCCGGTCAGTTCGAGATCGCGCCGGTGCACGAGGCCGCCAACGTGGCCACTGATCACCAGCAGCTGATCATGACGGTGCTGAAGAGCACCGCCAAGCGCCACGGTTTCACCTGTCTGCTGCACGAGAAGCCCTTTGCCGGCGTGAACGGCAGCGGCAAGCACGTGAACTGGTCGATCGGCAACAGCACCCAGGGCAACCTGCTCGATCCCGGCAAGACCCCCCACGAGAACATGCAGTTCCTGCTGTTCTGCGGGGCTGTGATCCGCGGCGTGCACCAATACGGCCCGCTGATGCGTGCCGCGATCGCCACCGCCAGCAATGACCACCGCCTCGGTGCCAACGAAGCGCCCCCGGCGATCATCTCGGTGTACCTCGGCAGCCAGCTCGAGGATGTGTTCAACCAGATCAAGTCCGGCCAGCTGAAGAGCTCCACCAGCGGTGGAGTGATGCAGCTCGGCGTGGACAGCCTGCCCGAGTTCCCTAAAGACGCCGGCGATCGCAACCGCACCTCGCCCTTTGCCTTCACCGGCAACCGCTTCGAGTTCCGCGCGGTGGGTTCCGGCCAGTCGGTGGCCGGTCCGCTGGTGGTGCTCAACACCGTGCTGGCGGATGCCCTCAGCTGGGTGGCCGATCAGCTCGAAGCCCGCCTGGCCAAGGGTGAAAGCATCGAGAAGGCCAGCTTCGGCGTGCTCCAGCAGATCACCCAGGAGAACGGCGCCGTGATCTTCGGCGGCGATGGCTACTCGAGCGCCTGGCACGAGATGGCGGTGAAGGAGCGCGGCCTCGAAAACCTGCGCACCAGCGCCGATGCGCTGCCGGTGCTCAAGCGCGACGCCATCCGCGATCTGTTCACCCGCCAGAACGTGCTCAGCCCCGTGGAGCTGGAGAGCCGCTTCGAGGTGTACGCCGAGCAGTACATCCTGGCGATCGAGGTGGAGGTGCGCCTGGCGCTGCGCCTCGCCCGCACCGTGATCTACCCAGCTGTGAGTGCCTACCTCGGTGAGCTGGCGGGTTCCCTGCAGGAGCAGGAAGCGATTGGCTTGCAGCCCTCCAAGGCGATCGCCCAGCAGATTGCCGGCCTCAACCAGCAGCTGGTGGACCGGGCCAATGCCCTGGAAGCCGCACTGGGTTCAGCACCCCACGGCGCCGAAGCGCACATGCGCCATTGCGCCGATCAGCTGATGCCGCTGATGGGTGAACTGCGGACCGCCGCTGATGCCCTCGAGGCTCTGGTGGACGACGCTGCCTGGCCGCTGCCCACTTACCAGGAGATGCTGTTCGTGCGCTGAGGCAAGGCGCCTGCCAGTCCTTCACGCAGTGGCCCTTGGCGCTGGCGCCAGATCCCACGGGTCACCGGCCCGAGCAGGGGTGCCAGCCGGGCCAGGCTGTGGCGCAGCACAGCGTTGTGGCCCACCAGGTGGCCCTGGCGGGCTTCCTGGCTCTGGAGTGCCTGCATGCGGCGGATTTCTGGCCGGCGTTGCTGTTCCACCTGGGCTGCTGCCGCATCCAGTGTTTCGGCGGAGTCGGCGCGGCTGAGCAGTTGGCCCGCCACCACCCCGTCGCGCAGGGCCATGTTGATGCCCTGGGCCCGCACCGGGCTCATTGGGTGGGCCGCATCGCCGAGGAGCAGCAGCCCAGGGGTGTGCCAGGAGCTGGCCATCCCCACCTGCACCGAAACCCGCTGAGGGGTGGAGAGCTCCCCAGCCCGCTTATGCAGCACAGCTGCGAAGGGTGGTGGCAGCAGCTGCGCAAGCCGTTCCGGCCAGAGCTGACTCTCGGCGGGGGGCGTGTCTTGATCCGCCTGCAGCAGCCAGGCCAGCTGCAGCTCCCCGCGGGCGCCGATGCAGGCACTGCCGATCTGGCCGCCAGCCAGCAGCGTGTTGAAGCTGCCGTCGAGCTCCGCTGGCAAGGGACCAGGCAGCTTGAACCAGAGCAGCTCGAGCCCCACGCCGCTCGCTTGCAGCGTCAGTCCCGCCTGACGGCGCAGCAGCGACCCCCGCCCATCGCATCCGATCACCAGATCGGCCTCGAGAGCTTCCCCGCCGGCGAGCTCTACACCGCTGATGCGGCCATCGCGCTGCAGCAGGCGTTTCACGGCTTGGCCCGGGAGCCAGCGGAACCGAGGCTGCTGCTGCGCCAGCTCCAGCAGATGTTCAAGGAGTGCCTCTTGGGCCACCAAGGTGCAGGGCTGCAGCGAGCCCATGGGTTCGGCCACATGGAACAGCTGCCGGCCCTCCACCCACACGCTCCAGCCCGCCAGGCTGCGGTGGGGGAGCTGCCGGTGCAGGTTGGCGAGGCCGAGATGGGCGAGGGCCTCGATCCCGCAGGGCATCAGCGCCTCGCCGCGAAACTGGCGACTGAACTGCCGGCTGGCCTCCACCAGCGCCACGGCATGGCCATCCCGTGCCAGCTGCAGGGCAACGCTCAAGCCTGCAGGCCCTGCACCCACCACCACGAACCGGTTCATCAAGCGGCCTGCAGGACGGCCCCACTCTGTTGGTGCTTGCGCCCGCGCGTGGCTACAGCGGGGGTGCAGCTGAGTCTCACCACGCGATGGCGCTCAAATTCTGGAGGCCCTGGATCGATCCCCACCGCTGCGGCGAAGGCTCACAGCCGGAGCGTTATGTGCTTCGCGGCGGCGGCGAGGCGCAGTTTTTGGGGATCGCAGCCCGCAACGAGCTGATTGAAACGGTGCCGGATCCCCATCGGGCCTGGGTGTTTCACACCCACGAACGGGCGGTGGCCGCCGCCCGTGATATCGCCAGCCTGTTTGGCCAGCCCGTGGATGTGGTGAAGCTGGAGTGAGCTGGTGGCTCAGGCTTCGGCAGGGGCGGTGAGCAGGCGGAAGCCGCTGAAGAACAGCGAAATACCGAACAGGGTGCCCACGGCCCAGAGGCTGTCGCTCGGCCACTCCGCCACCAGCAGACCACCGAGGATCGCGGTGACCACACCATCCATCAGCACCAGGCCGCGGGCTTCGCCCTGGCTGGCGGCGGCTGCGGCCAGTTCCATCACACCTTCAAAGATCAGCAGCAGGCCCACAAACAGGGTGAGGCTGATTTCGCTCTCGATCGGATAAGCCACCACCCAGATGCCGGCCACCACATAGAAGATGCCGGAGAGGGCGCGGAAAATCTTGCCCTTGGTGCCCTCGGCCTGGCCCAACCGCAGCAGCTGGGTCACACCCGCCACGGCCGCGATCACGCCGATGCTCAAGGTGAGGGCGGTGGCGGAGAGGAAGGGCAGTGCGATCGAAGCAGCGGCCGCCACGAAGAGCAGAACGGCGGTGATGCGTCGCAGGGTTGTGGGATTCACCGGGGAGAAGGCTGGAACGCATCAGGTTAGGTGGGTTTTGCCCGGCCGCCTGAGCTCTCATTAGGGTGCGGGCACCGACTGTGTTCACCCGCCGACCGATGGCCGCGATCTTCAGCGACAACAGCCTCACGATCGGCCGCACCCCCTTGGTGCAACTCAATCGCCTCAGTGAGGGCTGCGCTGCGCGGGTGCTGGCGAAGATCGAAGGCCGCAACCCCGCCTATTCCGTGAAGTGCCGCATCGGTGCCGCCATGGTGGCGGCCGCGGAGCGTGAGGGTTTGCTGGGGCCTGGCAAGGAGTTGATCGAACCCACCAGCGGCAACACCGGAATCGCCCTGGCCTTTGTGGCCGCCAGCAAGGGCATTCGGCTCACGCTCACCATGCCCGAAACGATGAGCCTGGAGCGGCGCAAGCTGCTCACGGCCTTCGGCGCCCACCTGGAACTCACCGAGGGGCGCCTGGGCATGACCGGTGCGGTGAATCGCGCCAAGGAGATCGCCGCCAGCGACCCAGATCGCTGGGTACTGCTGCAGCAGTTTGTGAATCCGGCCAACCCCCAGATCCATCACGACACCACCGGCCCCGAGATTTGGAACGACACCGATGGCCAGGTGGATGTGCTCGTTTCGGGCGTGGGCACCGGCGGCACGATCACCGGTGTGAGCCGCTACATCAAATCCACCCTGGGCAAGCCGCTGTTGAGCGTGGCGGTGGAGCCGAGCAACAGCCCGGTGATCAGCCAAACCAAAGCGGGTGAGCCGCTGCAGCCCGGCCCCCACAAGATTCAGGGCATCGGTGCAGGCTTCGTGCCCGGCAACCTGGATCTGGCGATGGTGGATCGCGTGGAGCAGGTGAGCGATGAGGAGGCCGTGGCGATGGCCCGTCGCCTGGCCCGCGAAGAAGGCATCCTGGCGGGCATCAGCTGCGGTGCAGCCACCGTTGCTGCGCTGCGGCTGGCGCGCGAGCCTGAGATGGCGGGCAAAACCATCGTGGTGGTGCTGCCGGATTCCGGCGAGCGCTACCTCAGCTCTGTGCTGTTTGAAGGGATCTTCAACGAGCGGGGCCTGCCGGTGGGCTGACCCCGCCTTGGGGCTCAGTCGGCCAGGGGGGTGATGCCCTTGAGGCGCTCGTTGAGCTGCATCGCCATCGACTGACGCCCCACCGCCAGCACCTTGAGGGTGTCTTCGTGCATACGCAGCTGGGCATCGGCCACCTGCATGCCACGCACCAGCTCCTTCAGATCGTCCGGCAGGGTGTTGAGGTCGTAGCGCTTGCCCTCAAAGGTGAGCACGGGGGGCTGCTGGGCGGCGGAGTCGGTCACTGGCTCGGATCTCTTGCGGGGTCAGCTTATGGGCCCCCCGTGGATCTCGCCGCAGAAGCGTCACGCCCCGCGGATCAGCTGGCGCTCGCACAGGTCGCGGTAGCGGCCGGGGCGGCTGATCAAGAGGTCGTGGTTGCCCTGATCCACGATCTGGCCGTGCTCGAGCACCACGATCGAATCGGCTTCCTGCACCGTGGAGAGGCGGTGGGCGATCACTAGCACCGTGCGCCCCGCCATGGCCTGATCGAGGCCGCGCTGCACGGCTTCTTCGGATTCGGCGTCGAGGGCGCTGGTGGCTTCATCAAGCAGCAGCACGGCCGGATCCCCGAGCACGGCCCGGGCGATGGCCAGGCGCTGCAGCTGCCCGCCTGAGAAGTTGCTGCCCCGCTCTTCCACGCGGGCGTCGTAGCCGCCGGGCATCGCTTCGATGAAGCCGTCAGCATTGGCGAGTTGTGCCGCGGCTCGGATCTGCTCACGGCTGGCCGGCCGGCCGAAGGCGATCGCCTCGGCCACCGTGCCCGAGAACACGGCGCTCTGCTGCGGCACGAGCGCCACGGCCTTGCGCAGTTCGCTGGCCTTGAGATCCGCCAGATCGCGGCCATCCAGCAACACCCGGCCGCTCTGGGCGGTGTTGAAGCGCAGCAGCAGCGAAAAGAGCGTGCTCTTGCCGGCGCCGGAGGGGCCCACCAGGGCCACCACCTGGCCGGGCTTCACCCGCAGGCTGAGGTTGCGCAGCACTGGTTGTTCGTTGTCGTAGCTGAAGCTCACTTGCTCCAGGGTGAGTTCGCCGGCCACGTGATCGAGGGCCAGGGCCTGGGGCTTATCCGGCGGTTCGATCGCCTGCTGCTCGATCTCCCGCAGGCGCCGCAGTGAGGCCTGCCCCTGCTGAAACTCGTTGAAGTTGGTGGTGAGGTGGCTGATCGGATCGATCAGCATCAACAGCGCCGCCACGTAGCTGCTGAAGCCCTGGCCGTTGAGGTCACCGCTCTGAATGCGAGCGGCTCCCATCAGCAGCACCGCCAGGATGCCGGCTGCCTCCAGGAAGCCCACCACGGGGTATTGCAACGCCAGCAGCCGCTGGGTGCGGTAGCGGGCGCGGCGGTGCAGATCGATCTCCGTTTCGAAGCGCTGCTGCAGCCAGGGTTCGGCGGCAAAGGCGCGCACCAGTGGCAGCCCGCCGATCGCCTCACCGAGCAGGGCAGCCAGCTCGCTCACCTGCTTCTGGCTCTTCTCGGCCGCGCCCATCACCTTGGCGCCGAACACGCTCACCAGCACTGCCACCAGCGGTGCCAGGAGCAGGGTGCCCAGCGACAGCTTCCAGTCGAGCCACACCATGTAGCCGAACACCACCACCAACTGCAGCGCTGAAGGGGTGGTGTCTTGGATCGTTTTGTAGATCACCTCACCCACGCGGTCGGCGTCTTCGGTGAGGCGATAGGTGAGGTCGCCGGCGGAGAGTTTTTCGAGCACGCCGAAATCGAGGCGTTGCAGCCGGGCAAACAGGCGGCGGCGCAGCTCCTGGCTCACCTGCAGCGCCGGGCCCGCCAGGAGGGTGTCTTGGCCGAACTGGGCCAGTTTCTGCAGCATGAACACCGTGAGGGCCAGGCCGATCACCTGCAGCACCCGGCCGAAATCTCCGGCGCCGATCGCCGGGATCAGCTGGCCGGCCAGCCAGGCGAGCAGCGGCCAGCAGGCCACAAACACGAGCATGCACACCCCACCGGCCAGGAGTGCGGAGCGGTAGGGCATCAGCAGCGGCAGGAGCCGCCGGAAGCCGGCCGAAGGGGGTGCGAGCATCGGGGCAAGCTATCAGCGCTTTTTTGGCCACCTCCCCCGCGGCTGAACCGATCCGCCTTGATCAGTTCCTCAAATGGCAGGGCCTGGCGTTCACCGGTGGCGAGGCCAAGCAGCGCATCCAGGGCGGGGAGGTGCGGGTGAATGGCTTCCAGGAAACCCAGCGGGGCCGCAAGCTCAAGCCGGGCGATCGCGTGGAGCTCGATGGCCAGACCCATGTGGTGCCATAGGTTGGTGGGTCGATTCGTTCAGGACGCTGTGGGTAAGGCCGTCATCGCAGGCAACTGGAAGATGCACATGACCTGCGCTGAAGCGCAGGCCTTCGCTGACGCCTTCAAGCCCCTGGTGGCAGGCCTCCCCGCCGACCGCGAGGTGGTGCTGGCCCCTCCCTTCACGGCGATCCCCACCTTGAGTGCGGCCCTGGCCGGCAGCGGCATCCACATCGCCGCCCAGAACATCCACTGGCAAGAGAAGGGTGCCTTCACCGGCATGATCTCGGCGCCGATGCTGATGGAGCACGGCGTGAGCCACGCGATCGTGGGCCACAGCGAGCCGCGCAAGTACTACAGCGA
>VGPP01000051.1 GCA_016882585.1 Cyanobacteria bacterium M_surface_7_m2_037 | reverse complement strand
CCGATCAACCTGGCGATCGCCCTGCAGGAAAACGCCATTGATCCTGCCGGCAAGGTGAACGACAACGGCCAACTCACCATCGGCGGCTGGCCGATCTTCAACCACGACCGCAAGGGCAATGGGGTGATCGATTTCCCCACGGTGCTCCAGGTGTCGAGCAACGTGGCGATGGTGAAGGCGATGCAGCGGGTGAAGCCCGAAAAGTTCTGGACCTGGCTCCACGCCCTCGGCATTGACACCAAGCCCGATACCGATCTGCCCGGTGCTGTGGCCGGCCAGCTGAAATCCAAGGAAACCTTCCGCACCCAGCCGATCGAACCGGCCACCGCCGCCTTCGGCCAGGGGTTCAACCTCACACCGCTGAAGCTGCTGCAGCTGCACGCCATGCTCTCCAACGGCGGCAAGCTGGTGAGCCCCCACATCACCCGTGGCCTGCGCTCGGGCGACGATCTGGCCTCGGTTCCACCGGCCACAGGGCTGCAACTGATCCGGCCGGAAATCGCCCAGACGGTTCTCAACTGGATGGAAACCGTGGTGGAGAAGGGCAGCGGCAAGGGCACCTACATTCCCGGCCACCGCATCGGTGGCAAAACGGGCACCGCCCAGAAAGCCGAGAACGGGGTGTACATCGCCGGCGCACGCATCACGAGCTTTGTGGCGCACCTGCCGATCAACGATCCGCGCTACGTGGTGCTGGTGGTGGTTGACGAGCCGAAGGGAGCCAATGCCTACGGATCCACCGTGGCCGTTCCTGTGGCACGCCAGATCATCGAATCACTGCTGGTGATCGAGAAGATTCCCCCGAGCAAGCCCGTGTCAGCCAAGGCCGGGTAACTGCTTGGTGACAGAGGCGGTTCTTCTCCGATCCGCTGGCTAGTTTGAGCGCATCTCACGGGGCCCTGCATGGCCAACCTGCTCGATCAACTGGCCGCCATGACCGTCGTGGTTGCCGATACCGGTGACATCGACGCCATCCGCCAGTTCACGCCGAGGGACGCCACCACCAATCCCTCGTTGATCCTGGCGGCGGCGCAGATCCCCACCTATCAGAACCTGATCGACCGCTCCCTGCAGCAGTCCCGCGAGGTGTGCGGCAAGGCCGCTCCAGCCGAAGAGGTGGTGCGTGAAGCCCTCGACGAAATCTGCGTGACCTTCGGCACCGAGATCCTCAAGATCGTGCCCGGCCGGGTGTCCACCGAGGTGGATGCACGCCTCAGTTTCGACACCGAAGCCACGATCACCAAGGCACGCAAGCTGATCGGCCTCTATCGCCAGGTCGGCATCGGCCGTGACCGGGT
Source organism: Cyanobacteria bacterium M_surface_7_m2_037 (assembly GCA_016882585.1). Lineage (GTDB taxonomy): Bacteria > Cyanobacteriota > Cyanobacteriia > PCC-6307 > Cyanobiaceae > Vulcanococcus. The sequence goes on along the minus strand of VGPP01000051.1, from coordinate 9,807 downwards.
GTTGATCAAGATCGCCTCCACCTGGGAAGGGATCAAGGCCGCTGAGGTGCTGGAGAAGGAAGGCATCCACTGCAACCTCACCCTGCTGTTCAGCTTTGCCCAGGCGGTGGCCGCTGCTGAAGCCGGCGTCACGCTGATTTCACCCTTCGTGGGGCGCATCCTCGATTGGTACAAGAAGAGCACCGGCCGCGAGAGCTATCCGGGGCCCGAGGATCCGGGCGTGGTGTCGGTGAGCCAGATCTTCAACTATTTCAAAACCTACGGCTACAAAACCGAGGTGATGGGCGCCAGCTTCCGCAACATCGATGAAATCATCGAGTTGGCCGGCTGCGATCTGCTCACCATCTCGCCGAAGCTGCTGGATCAGCTCCGCCACACCGAAGGCGAACTCACCCGCAAGCTCAACGCCTTCAACCCCGCCCCCACCGAGGAGCAGCTGCATCTCGATCGTGAGGGCTTTGTGGCGATGATGCACAAAGACCAGATGGCCACCGAAAAACTGCAGGAGGGCATCACCGGCTTCACCCGCGCCATCGAAACCCTGGAAGCCCAGCTGGCCCATCGCCTCGGCGAGCTCGAAGGCGCCAGTGCCTTCCAACACGCCGCCCAGGAGATCTTCCTGCTCAACGATCTCGATGGCGACGGTTACATCACCCGCGAGGAATGGCTGGGCAGCGATGCGGTGTTTGATGCGCTCGACACCGATCACGACGGCCGCTTGATGCCGGCCGATGTGCGCGGCGGCCTGGGAGCAGCCCTGGCCATCAGCGGTTCTTAACCTGATTGCCCCACACTGGGGGCACTGTTTGGTTGCCTGCGTTGAACGCACTCGACACCATGCGTGCCCTGGCCAGCCAGGGCGAGGTGCTGGACGTACCAGCCGGTGAGCCGATCTTCAGCTCGGGCGAAACCGGCGACTGCATGTTCGGCGTGCTCGAAGGCAGTGTGGAACTGAGCTGGAATGACGAGGGCGGCCAGGAAATCATCCAGGCGGGTGATGTGTTCGGTGCCGGCGCCCTGGTGACGCCGGAACACCGCCGCTACGGCAACGCCAAGGCCCTCAGCGATTGCAAGGTGCTGGTGATGAACCGCGAGAAGTTCCTCTTCGCTGTTCAGGAATCACCGATGTTTGCCATTGAGCTGCTCGGCTCGATCGACAAGCGCCTGCGCCAGCTCAAGGACTGCACCAAATTCAGCTGAACCCTCCCGGCTAACCCCGCTGGAAGAGCAGCCGCTTGATCACCCGCTGGGCGATATCGCCGTAGCCCATCTCACCCGAGAGGATCTGGGCGATGCGCTGGGGTGCCGTGGGGCGCTTGATGCCGATCTGATAGCCCACCTTGGGTACGCGGTAGAACACCTGAGCGATGCGCCGTCCCCAGGCCATCGACTCACCCCATTGCTGCCGCATCGCCTGGCTGTAGCCAGCCAACGCCTGTTCGGCCTGGCGGGAATCATCGGCACTGAGAAAGCGATCGAGGGCTTCGGCGCTGCGCACGCCGCTGAGCAAGGCCGGCCGAAGCCCCTCGGCCAGGAAGGGATCACACAGGGAGGCGGCATCACCCACCGCCACGGCACCGGCCGCGGTGTGCAGGGGGAAGTGCCCATCCCACACCCGCAGCGGCGATTGAATCCGTTCGCCGGCATCGGCGGCGAGGCCAAGGCTGGGCAGCAGCTGGGCGAGCACAGCGTCAGCGTCAACGTTGGTGTTGCCGATGAAGCTGCCCACGCCGATGCTGTAGCCACCGCGGCGGGGGAACGCCCAGCAGAAGCCGTGCTTCACCAGGCCGAACTCAAAGCGGGCGGTGTTGGGTTCAGGCACCGCTGCCTCGAGCTCCACAGCCACCGCACTGGCAAAGCGGGGTTTGGGGTTGCCCAAGGCCAGTGGGCCAGCGAAGCGCGAGTTGGAGCCATCCGCCACCACCACAGCGCGGCTGCTGTAGCGATGGCCAGCGGCCATCACGCTCCAGCCATCGCCTTGGCGTTCGATCGTCTCCACCGGGGCGGCATCGATCAGCTCGGCGCCGGCGGCCACCGCCTGCTGGGTGATGAACTGATCGAGCCGTGAGCGCTGCACGATCCAGAACGGTGCATCGCCGGGGAGCACGGCGGTGATCGGGTCATCGAGGCACCAGGTGAAACGCACCTGCTCAATCACCTGATCCACCGCTGCGGTGAGATCGAAGGGGAACCAGCGCTGCACCGAAGCCGCCATGCCACCGCCGCAGGGTTTGCGGCGCGGCAGGCTCTGGGCCTCCAGCAGCAGCACCCGCCGGCCCCGGACAGCCAGATGAAAAGCAGAAGCGGCACCGGCAGCGCCGGCACCGACCACGATCACGTCATGCATGTGAGCGGAGCTCACACCTTGAGGATGTCGGCTTCCTTCTCAGCCAGCAGCTTCTCGATCTCGGCGATGAACTTATCGGTGAGCTTCTGCACCTTCTCCTGTTCATCGCGGCTCTGATCCTCGGAGAACTCCCCTTCCTTCTCCTGCTTCTTCACCTTGTCGATGGCATCGCGGCGAATATTGCGAAGCGCCACCTTGCCCTCCTCGGCGTATTTGGCGGCCAGCTTGCAGAGGTCTTTGCGGCGATCTTCGGTGAGGGGCGGGATGTTGATCCGGATCACCTTGCCATCGTTGTTGCAGGTGAGGCCCAGATCACTCATCGAGATCGCCTTCTCGATCAAGCCGAGCGAGCCGCCATCAAACGGCTGCAGCTGGATGGTGGAGGAATCCGGAGTGGTGATGGTGGCCAGCGACTTCAACGGCGTATCCGCGCCGTAGTACTCCACCTGGATCTTGTCGAGCAGGGAGGCGTTGGCCCGGCCCGTGCGGATGGTGTTGAAGGTGCGCTGGGTGGAATCCACCGACTTGCGCATGCTGGCTTCGAGATCCATGGGTGAAGACAAAAGGAGAGGGGCTCAGGCCGAGGGCAGGATGCTGGTGCCGATCGGTTCACCACGCACCGCACGGCCGATATTGCCGGCGCCGAACAGATCAAACACCACGATGGGAATGGCGTTGTCCTTACAGAGGGCAATGGCGGTGCTGTCCATCACCTCGAGCTCACCGCTGAGCACATCCATGAAGGAGAGGCTTTCGTAGCGCACAGCGTCGGGGTACTTGTTGGGATCTTTGTCGTAGACCCCATCCACCTTCGTGGCCTTGAACACCACATCGGCGCCGATCTCCGCGGCCCGCAGGGCGGCGGTGGTGTCGGTGGTGAAGAAGGGGTTGCCGGTGCCGGCGGCAAAGATCACCACCCGCCCCTTCTCCATGTGGCGGTTGGCCTTGCGGCGGATGTAGGGCTCAGCCACCTCCTGCATCGAAATGGCGCTTTGCACCCGGGTGGGGATCCCGGCACGCTCAAGGCCGTCCTGAAGGGTGATGGCATTCATCACCGTGGCGAGCATGCCGACGTAGTCGGCGGTGGCGCGGTCCATACCTGCTGCAGAACCTTTCAGGCCGCGGAAGATGTTGCCGCCGCCCACCACGATCGCCAGCTGGGTGCCATCGGCCACCACGGCCGCCACATCCCTGGCGATGGCATTCACGATGGCCGGATCGATGCCGTAGCCCTGCTCACCCATCAGGGCTTCACCGCTGAGCTTGAGCAACACGCGCTGGTAGGCCATCCGTTGCGCTTGCAGTCGTTGGCCGAACAGTAGCAAGCGTGAGATCCCTTGCCGAGCCAGGCCGCTGGCGCTTCGATGGGGCAACGGCTCAACGGCGATGGCAGGTGCTTCCAGACCCCATTCCCAGCCCGAGGCCCAGCCGCCGCGGAGCTCCGGCGTGATGGCGCGGCTCACGCTCTCGGCGGTGGAACAGCTGGTGGAACAGCCGGGCGGCTGGCGCGAGCCGATGGTGCACCGGGCCCTGCTAGTGAGCGGGCTGTCGGTGCTGCTGAGCAGCCTGGCGGTGCTTCAGGAGCAGCACGGCGCGTAAGGCTCGGCGGTCGCTGGCCGGCTTTAGCCCGTGACGGCCATGGCCGGCCACGTCAGACACAAAGCATTGGCCATAAATCCACGATTCCGTACGGTTTGTACAGATTCATGGACGATGCCTTCGGGCGATTGCATCGAGGCCGCCGCTCGGCTCAGGCCGTGGCCCCTCAGAACTCGATGCCGGCCTGGGCCTTCACGCCCTGCTCGCGGAAGGGATGGCGCAGCAGCTTCATCTCGGTCACCAGGTCGGCACGCTCGAGCAGGCCGGCGGGGGCACCGCGACCGGTGAGCGCCACATGGGTGAGCGGCGGCCGCAGAGCCAGACCTTCCAGCACCTGATCGAGCTCGAGGTAGCCCAGCTTGAGCGCCACATTCACCTCATCGAGCACCACAAGCTTGCGCTCAGCGGTGGCGAGGTAGTCGAGCGAGCGCTGCCAGGCCTGCTGCACCAGCTGGCGATCGCGCTCACGGTCTTGGGTTTCCCAGGTGAAGCCCTCGCCGAGGGCATGCCAGTGCAAGGCCTCACCGAACAGCTCCAGCGCCTTGGCCTCACCGGGCTGCCAGCCACCTTTGATGAACTGCACCACCGCCACCTGCTCCCCGTGGCCGAGGGTGCGCAGCACCAACCCAAGGGCTGCGGTGGTTTTGCCCTTGCCATCGCCGGTGAACACCAGCACCAAGCCCTTTTCGAGGTTGCGCTCGCCCACCCGCTGCTGCTGCACCTCCTTGCGGCGGGCCATGCGGCGGCGGTAGGCATCGGCGCTGGCTTCCGGCGCCAGATCACCGCCCATCCCCAGTTCTGCGGCCGCCTGATCCAGCGGCGTCTCCACTGCGCGATCGGGCTGATCAGAGGGCACGGCGGTGCAGCGGATGGACCGCAGCACTCTGGCAACAGAATCCGCGTTCAGGCGGCTCTGGCGCGAGCCAGGGCTGTATCCACCGCCTGCTGCTGATCGCGGCGGGTGATCCAGTGGTGATAGGTGCGGGTGTGGATCGCCACGGAGTGGCCCATCATCCGGGCGGCCACTGTGTCGGGCAGGCCGATGTGGATGGTGCGCACCGCCCAGGCATGGCGCAGGTCGTAGGGGGTGAGGGGGAGCTCGTAGCGGCGGAACTGCTCAGCCACCCGGCGACCTACCTGCTGCAGCGTGGTGCGGCGCAGGTCGGTGCACACCGGCGGCAACAAGCTGCGGGCTTCTCCAAGGCGCGGCAGTTCGAAGCGCTCCACCCATTCGGGCTGGAACGGCCACACCTGGTGTTCGCCGGTTTTGCTGGTGGGCAGCACCCGGATCACCCGGTCGCCGCCTGGAGCCAGGGCGGCGAGATCGGTGAAAAACACTTCGTGATTGCGCAACCCATAGGTGGCCATCAGGCCGTAGGCCAGGCGCCAGCCGGGGTTGGGAATCTGGTCGATCCACTCCAGGATTTGCCGATCGCTCGGGAGCTGGCGGAACTGGGCCGCATGCAGGCCGTAGCCGCCGGCGCGATCGGCCCAATCGGGCGGCAGCTGGATCTGCTGGGCGCGCGCCAAGGCGGCCAGGGCCGTGCCGCATTGCTGGCGCCCGCGGCTGGCCAGCGGATAGCTCTCCAGCACGGCCAAGAGCAGTGCAGCGCTCAGGGGCAGCTGCTGGCTCGCGGCCTGCTGCCGTAGCCGGCGCAGGTAGGGCAGGTAAGCGCTGGTCCAGGTGGTGCGGCTGCCGGCGGGATTGCGGCGCCGGCGGGGATCGCTGAAAAACTCCTGCTCAAACCGATCCAGAGCAGCAGCCACCTCGCTGGCGGCCACGGTGCTGGCCACGTTGGCGGTGGCACTGCCCGTGGCCGATGGCACCGCATGGAGGCCCCCTTGGCGCGAGGGCACGGGGCTGGACACACCCCACTGGCTCCAGGCAAAGCTCTGCTGCTGCAGCTGCTGCACCACCCGCCGCAACGCCTGGCGGGCCTGCTCCAGCCCCTCCTGATCGGCGGGCAAGCCCAGGCTGATGCGCTGCACCCGCAAGCGACCGCCCCCCTGGCGGCAGGGCAGCGGCCCCCGCAGGGCCAGGCGCTGACCGCGCCGCTCCAGCCGCAAGCTCACGCCGCTGGCCGCCAGCTGGGCGTTGTACTCGCGGATCGGCCCGTCGAGGGGATGGTGCGGTGAGGCGGCGGCCGTCATGGCGCGGACCCTATCGAGACCGCCGCGATACGGCCAGTGGTGCCCAAACGTGAACCAGCAGCAGGCCAGCAGCGTTACGCTCGCCGACACATTCATCTGAACACCGCTGGGCATGGCCAAGGTCGGCGTGCTGTTGCTGAACCTCGGCGGTCCTGAACGGATTCAGGACGTGGGGCCGTTTCTCTACAACCTGTTCGCCGATCCGGAGATCATCCGGTTGCCGAACCCGGCGTTGCAGAAGCCGCTGGCCTGGTTGATCAGCACCCTGCGGGCCGGCAAATCCCAGGCGGCCTACCGCTCCATCGGTGGCGGCTCACCGCTGCGTCGGATCACCGAGCAGCAGGCCCGCGAACTGCAGAGCAACCTGCGCCAGCGCGGCATCGAAGCCACCAGCTACGTGGCGATGCGCTACTGGCACCCGTTTACCGAATCCGCCGTGGCCGACATCAAGGCCGATGGCGTGGATGAAGTGGTGGTGCTGCCCCTGTATCCCCACTTCTCGATCAGCACCAGCGGCTCCAGCTTCCGCGAGCTGCAGCGCCTGCGCCAGGCCGATCCCGCCTTTGCGCGGCTGCCGATCCGCTGCATTCGCAGCTACTACAACGACCCTGGCTACATCGGCGCCATGGCCGAGCTGATCGCCAAGGAGATCCAGGCCTGCCCCGACCCGAGCACAGCCCACGTGTTCTTCAGCGCCCACGGCGTGCCCAAGAGCTACGTGGAGGAAGCGGGCGATCCCTACCAGCAGGAGATCCAGGCCTGCGCCGAGCTGATCATGAACCGGCTGGAGCAGCAGCTGGGCCACCGCAACCCCTTCACCCTGGCCTACCAGAGCCGCGTGGGCCCGGTGGAATGGCTCAAGCCCTACACCGACGACGCGCTGCATGAGCTGGGCGAGCAGGGGGTGAAGGATCTGGTGGTGGTGCCGATCAGCTTTGTGAGCGAGCACATCGAAACGCTCGAAGAGATCGACATCGAATACCGGGAGATCGCCACCGAATCCGGCATCACCAACTTCCGCCGCGTACCCGCTCTCGACACCACGCCGTCGTTCATCGAAGGGCTGGCCAATCTGGTGCAGCACGCGCTCGAGGGGCCGGAGGTGAACCTCGATCAGGCCGCCGCCCTGCCCACCAAGGTGAAGCTCTACCCCCAGGACAAATGGGCCTGGGGCTGGAACAACAGCTCCGAGGTGTGGAACGGCCGCTTGGCAATGCTCGGCTTCTCCGCTTTCCTGCTGGAGCTGCTCAGCGGCCGTGGCCCGCTTCACTCTCTGGGATTGCTCTAGGGCCACCGCAAGCGGCCTAGCCGCGGCGCTGCTGTGGGGCGCCGGCAGTGCTCATGCCGATAGCCGCTGGCGCCAGGGGGTGTTCCCTGTGGCCGTGTTTTCGGGCTACACCAGCCACTTCGGCCAGCGCATCGGTCCTTCGGGAAGCCTCGAGCCCCATCACGGCCTCGACATCGCTGCGCCCCTGGGCTCACCGATCCGCAACTGGTGGGGCGGCGTGGTGAAGGAGGTGATCGATGACGGCCGCTGTGGCCTGGGACTCCTGATCCAATCAGGCCCCTACGAGCATCTCTATTGCCACCTCAGCGGCAGCGTGCAGAACGGCACCTACCGCAGCGGGCCGGTGGCCCTGCGCAGCGGCAGCCGGGTGGGCAGTGGCGCGTTGATCGGCCATATAGGCGTGAGCGGCCGCAGCACGGGCCCCCATCTGCACTGGGGCGTGCGCTACGGCGGGCGCTGGCTCAACCCGGCGGCGATCCTGCGGGCGATGGCTGCGGCCCGCGGTCAGGGGCGCTGAACGCTTCCGCCCAATCCCCGGGCCAGCCCTTAGGGTTGGGTCAAGATCGAGTGCTGCCAGCTGCCGTCGTGACCGTTACGTCTGTCTCGCCAACGGCCGCCGCCGCCGGTGATTCCCCCGACCAGGCCTACCCGCAGCGGGTGAATGGCGGCTACGCCTTGATGGACTCCCTGCGCCGCCACGGCGTGGAGCACATCTTTGGTTATCCCGGCGGGGCGATCCTGCCCATCTACGACGAGCTGCACAAGGCTGAGAGCCGCGGCTGGCTCAAGCACATCCTGGTGCGCCACGAACAGGGCGGCACCCATGCCGCCGATGCCTATGCCCGCGCCACCGGCAAGGTGGGCGTGTGCTTCGGCACCTCCGGCCCCGGCGCCACCAACCTGGTGACCGGCATCGCCACCGCCCACATGGACTCGGTGCCGATGGTGGTGATCACCGGCCAGGTGCCCCGAGCCGCCATCGGCACCGACGCCTTCCAGGAAACCGACATCTTCGGCATCACCCTGCCGATCGTGAAGCACTCCTGGGTGGTGCGCGACCCGCGCGACATCGGCCGCATCGTGGCCGAAGCCTTCCTGATCGCCGCCAGCGGCCGCCCCGGCCCGGTGCTGATCGATGTGCCCAAAGACGTGGGCGTTGAAGAATTCGACTACACCCCGGTGGAGCCCGGCAGCGCCAAGCCCGCCGGCTTCAAGGCCACCCCGGCCCCCGAGGCCACAGCGATCGAGGCGGCTCTCGCGCTGATCCGCCAGGCCCGCCGGCCCCTGCTCTACGTGGGTGGTGGCGCCATCAGCTGCGGCGCCCACCAGCAGGTGCATCAGCTGGCGGAGCGCTTCCGCCTGCCTGTGACCACCACCTTGATGGGCAAGGGTGCCTTTGATGAGCAGCACCCCCTGGCGGTGGGCATGCTGGGCATGCACGGCACGGCTTACGCCAACTTCGCCGTCACCGAGTGCGATCTGCTGATCGCCGCCGGCGCCCGCTTCGACGATCGCGTCACCGGCCGCCTCGATGGCTTCGCCCCGCGGGCCCAGGTGATCCACATCGACATTGATGCCGCGGAGCTGGGCAAGACCCGCACGCCCGATGTGCCGGTGGTGGCCGATGTGAAACAGGCTCTTGAGGCGATGCTGAGCGCCTCCAGCGGTGAAGACTCAGCCGGCCGCACGGAAGCCTGGCTGGAGCGGATCAACAGCTGGAAACAGCACTACCCGCTGGTGGTGCCCGCTCCTGAGGGCGACATCGCTCCCCAGGAAGTGGTGGCGATGCTGCAGGAGCTGGCCCCCAAGGCCTACATCACCACCGATGTGGGGCAGCACCAGATGTGGGCCGCCCAGTTCCTGCACACCGGCCCGCGCCGCTGGATCAGCTCCGCTGGCCTCGGCACCATGGGCTTCGGCATGCCCGCGGCCATGGGCGTGCAAACCGCCTTCCCCAGCGAGCAGGTGATCTGCGTCGCCGGCGACGCCAGCATCCTGATGAACATCCAGGAGCTGGGCACCCTCAGCCAGTACAACCTGGCGGTGAAGGTGGTGGTGCTCAACAACGGCTGGCAGGGCATGGTGCGCCAGTGGCAGGAGAGCTTCTACGGCGAGCGCTACTCCGCCTCCGAGATGACGGGCGGCATGCCCAACTTCCCGCAGGTGGCCGAGGGCTTCGGCGTGAAGGGTGTGCGCATCAGCGAACGCGCCAACCTGCGCCAGCAGCTGTCTGAGGCTCTGGCCCACCCGGGCCCGGCCTTCATTGAGGTGCAGGTGCGCCGCAACGAAAACTGCTATCCGATGGTGCCCCCCGGTGCCAGCAACGCCCAGATGGTGGGCCTGCCCTCCCATCCCGAGCTGGCGATCGACACCAGCCGCGAGTGCCACAGCTGCCACCACACCACCTCCAGCTCGAGCCTCT
>VGPP01000050.1 GCA_016882585.1 Cyanobacteria bacterium M_surface_7_m2_037 | reverse complement strand
GCTGGAACTCAATTCCCTGGGCAGCAGTGAGGATCGTGCCCGCTACCGCGAGCAGCTGGTGGCCTGGTTGAGCGAGCGCCGCGACCAGCTCGACCCCGACTCCCAGGAGCGGTTGCAGCGCAATCCGCTGCGCATCCTTGACTCCAAGAATCCGCAAACCCAGGCGTTGCTGGCCGAGGCCCCCACGCTCGCTGCAGCCCTCAGCCCAGAGAGCCGGGAACGCTTCACCCGGGTGAAAGACGGTTTAACGCTGCTGGGTATCCCCTTCCAGCTCAACCCCCGCCTGGTGCGGGGCCTCGACTACTACAGCCACACCGCCTTCGAGATCACCTCCACCCAGCTCGGGGCGCAGGCCACGGTGTGTGGCGGTGGGCGGTACGACGGACTGGTGGAAGAGCTGGGAGGATCTGCCACTCCCGCCATCGGCTGGGCGCTGGGGATGGAGCGGCTGGCGATCCTGCTGGCCCAGGCCGAACCCCCGGCGCCGCTGGCACCAGAGCTGTATGTGGTGAGTCGTGGCGAGAAGGCAGAACCGATGGCGCTGCAGCTTGCCCGGCAGCTGCGTCTGGCGGGCCGTGCTGTGGACCTGGATCTCACCGGGGCTGCTTTCGGCAAACAGTTCAAACGTGCCGACCGGGCCGGCGCACGCTGGGCCGTGGTGATCGGCGACAGCGAAGCCGAGGCCGGTGTTGTGCTGCTGAAGGATCTGCGGGCAGCAGGCCATGAGGCCGCTGATCCGGAACAACGCTTGAGCGTTGAGGAGCTCTTGCAGCGCTTCGCTTAGTTTGCTGGCACCTTTTTGCGTGATCGCGTGACCGGCAGCCCCCAAGCCATTCGCACGATCTGCTGCATCGGTGCGGGCTATGTGGGTGGGCCCACCATGGCTGTGATTGCTGATCGCTGCCCTGAGATACAGGTGACGGTGGTCGACCTCAATGCCGAGCGCATCGCGGCTTGGAATGATCCCGACCTCAGCCGCTTGCCGGTGTATGAGCCCGGATTGGATGCGGTGGTGGGCCGTTGCCGCGGCCGCAATCTGTTCTTCAGCACCGAGGTTGAGCGGGGCATCGCCGAGGCCGACATGGTGTTCCTTTCGGTGAATACACCCACCAAAACCAAAGGATTGGGTGCCGGGCAGGCCAGTGATTTGCGCTGGGTGGAGGCTTCGGCGCGCTCGGTGGCTGCCCATGCCAGGGGGCACACCATCGTGGTGGAGAAGAGCACCCTGCCGGTGCGCACGGCGGCGGCCGTGCAGGCGATCCTGCAGGCGGCTCAGGGAGAGGCCGCCGCAACGCACGAGCAATCCACCTTTTCGGTGCTCTCCAACCCTGAGTTCCTGGCGGAGGGCACGGCCATCGCCGATCTGGAGAAGCCGGATCGCGTGCTGATCGGTGGTGAGGATCCCCAGGCGATCGATGCCCTGGCATCGGTGTATGCCCACTGGGTGCCTGAGGAGCGCATCCTGCGCACCAATCTCTGGAGCAGTGAGCTCTCCAAACTCACTGCGAATGCCTTTCTGGCTCAGCGCATCAGCTCGATCAACAGCATCGCCGCCTTCTGTGAATCCACAGGGGCCGATGTGCGCGAGGTGGCGCGGGCGATTGGCACGGATTCGCGCATTGGTCCGAAATTTCTACAGGCGGGCCCCGGCTTTGGCGGCAGCTGCTTCCAGAAAGACATCCTCAATCTGGTGTACCTCTGCGGCCACTACGGCTTGCATGAGGTGGCGGCCTACTGGCAGAGCGTGGTGGATCTCAACACCTGGCAGCAACACCGCATTGCCCGCCTGGTGGTGAACAGTCTCTTCGGCACGGTGACCGGCAAGCGGCTGGCCGTGCTGGGATTTGCCTTCAAAGCCGACACCAACGACACCCGCGAGGCCCCGGCGATCCGGATCTGCCGTGATCTGCTGGAGGAGGGAGCCGAGCTGGCCATCCACGATCCGAAGGTGGCGCCCGAGCAGATCAGCCGTGACCTTGGCAGCGCACCGAGTGCTGCTGGATCCGGCCTCACCGGCGAGGGGTGCTGGCAGCTGGCTGCATCGGTGCAGGAGGCAGTGCGTGGCGCCGATGCGGCGCTGATCCTCACGGAGTGGCAGGCCTTCCGCCAGCTCCCCTGGGCGGCCTTGGCACCGCTGATGCGCCAGCCGGCCTGGGTGTTTGACGCCCGAGCTGTGGTGGATCCCGATCTGGTGCGGGGCGCCGGTTTGCGCCTCTGGCGCGTGGGCGACGGCAGGATCGGTTGATCGGAGCGCCCCGCACCATGCCTGCATCGCTGACACGCAACCTGATCACCGGCGGTGCCGGTTTTGTGGGCTCCCATCTCGTGGACCGGCTGATGGAGGCTGGGGAGGAGGTGATCTGCCTCGATAATTTTTTCACCGGCCGCAAGCAGAATGTGGCCCGCTGGCACAACCATCCCAACTTCGAACTGATCCGGCACGATGTGACCGACCCGATTCGGCTGGAGGTTGATCGGATCTGGCATCTGGCCTGCCCGGCATCGCCGGTGCACTATCAGTTCAATCCGATCAAGACTGCTAAAACCAGTTTCCTGGGCACGTACAACATGCTCGGCCTGGCGAGGCGCGTGGGTGCTCGGTTGCTGCTGGCCTCCACCAGCGAAGTGTATGGCGATCCTCTGGTGCATCCTCAGCCAGAGAGCTACCGGGGCAATGTGAATACCCACGGCATCCGCGCCTGCTACGACGAAGGCAAGCGCGTTGCCGAAACGCTGTGTTTCGATTACCAGCGCATGCACGGCACGGAAATCCGCATTGCCCGCATTTTCAACACCTATGGCCCGCGGATGTTGCCCGACGATGGTCGTGTGGTGAGCAACTTCATCGTGCAGGCCCTGCGCGCTCAACCCCTCACCCTCTATGGCGATGGTTCTCAGACGCGCTCGTTCTGCTATGTGGATGATCTGGTGGAAGGGCTCATCCGCCTGATGAATGGTGAGCACACCGGGCCCATCAATCTCGGTAATCCTGGTGAGTTCACGATTCGCCAGTTGGCTGAATTGGTGCGCGAGCGCATCAACCCAGAGCTTGCCTTGATCTGTGAGCCGTTGCCGCAAGACGACCCCTTGCAACGCCAGCCGGTGATTGACCTAGCGAAGCAGCAGCTGGGCTGGCAGCCCACGATCACGCTGCAGCAGGGCCTGGAGCCCACCATCGCCGACTTCCGGGCGCGTCTGGCGGCTGGTTGAGCATGGATCGCCCCATCCTCATCACCGGAATTGCCGGTTTCATCGGTGCTGAGGTCGCCCGTCGACTGCTGGAGCGCGGCGACGCCGTGGTGGGTGTCGACAACCTCAACAGCTACTACGACCCGGCCTTAAAGCAGGCACGGCTGCATCGCCTGGAGCAGCTGCCTGTGCCGGGTGTGGCTGAGCGCCTGCAGGTTGTGCGTGCCGATGTGGAGGATGGCGCTGCGATGGCTGAGCTGTTTGCGCAGCACCGGCCGCGGCGGGTGGTGCATCTGGCGGCCCAGGCCGGCGTCCGTTATTCGATTGAAAACCCGGCTGCTTATATCCAGAGCAATCTGGTGGGCTTCGGTCACATCCTCGAGGGTTGCCGCCATCACGGTGTGGAGCACCTGGTGTATGCCTCCAGCAGTTCGGTGTATGGCGGCAATCGCACGATGCCGTTCTCTGAGCAGCAGCCGGTGAACCATCCGGTGAGCCTCTATGCCGCCACCAAGAAGGCCAACGAGCTGATGGCGCACACCTACAGCCATCTCTATGGGCTGCCGGCCACCGGTCTGCGTTTTTTCACGGTGTATGGCCCGTGGGGCCGGCCGGATATGGCACCGATGCTGTTCGCCCGGGCGATCCTGGCCGGCGTGCCGATCCGGGTGTTCAACCACGGCCAGATGCAGCGCGACTTCACCTATATCGACGACATCGTGCAGGGGGTGATCCGCTGCCTCGATAAACCCGCCACGGCTGATCCTGCCTTTGATCCCCTGCAACCCAACCCCGCGACTGCCGCGGTGCCGCACCGGTTGTTCAACATCGGCAACGCTCAGCCCACCGAGTTGCTGCGCTTCATCGCTGTGCTCGAGCAGGCCCTGGGTCGCCCCGCGATTCAGGATCTGCAGCCGATGCAGCCCGGTGATGTGGTGGCCACCGCTGCCGATACATCAGCCCTAGAAGCCTGGGTGGGGGTCAGGCCTTCCACCTCGATCGAGCAGGGCGTAGAGGCGTTCGCCCGCTGGTATCGCGACGTTTATGTGCCGCTGATGGCTTGAGCCGTTCGCGGCGGCGCCGCGATCAAGTCGCCATCAAAAAAGGGGCCACTTGGGCCCCTCTGCACATGGAACGCACTGATGCTGGATCAGGCGGAACCCACGCCGGTGTAGGAGCCGTAGAAGAACAGGCCCACCACGAAGATCACGGCCATGCCGCCGGCGGTGGCCACGAGCCACAGGGGCAGGGTGCCTTCGGTCCAGCGGGAGCGCCAGGCCACAGCCGGGCGGCCATCAGGCAGGCGATCGGGGATTCTTCCGTCAGGAAGACCGGATTTCTTGCCGCTCATCTCAGATCCTCCTGATCAGTTGAAGAAGTAGCTGGAGAACAGGATCCCGCAGGTGAACACGAACAGCAGGCCCAGATACAGGCTGGTGCGGTTCAGCTCAACCGGCAGGTTGTTCGGGTTGGGATTGCGTTGCATGACGTGCAGGCCTCAGCGACGGATGAACTGCATGGCGGCCAGGGCGCCCAGAAAGAACACCGTGGGGATGCCGAGGGCGTGGACCGCGAGCCACCGGACCGTGAAGATCGGGTAGTTGCGGGGAGTGGTGCTGGCGGGAACTTGGGTCATGGCTTATTTCAGGCGCTGGTCGAGGGAGGCCTTGGCGTCGTAGCGCTGGCTCACCACGGGAGCCTTCACGTCTTGCGTCTGGAAGTAAGCATCCGGACGGGGCGTGCCGAAGGCGTCGTAGGCCAGGCCGGTGGACACGAACAGGAAGCCCGCCAGGAAAATCGCCGGCAGGGTCACGGCGTGGATCACCCAGTAACGGATGCTCGTGATGATTTCGAAAAACGGGCGTTCACCCGTTGAGCCGGCGGCCATGAGCAGCGAGCATTCAGCTGGGTGATCCTAGGCCTGAGGAGGCGGCTGCCGGGATCGCGCTGCCGCCTTGGTTACAGAGCGTTGTTAGCCCACCCAGCGCAGCAGCGAGCCGCGCTCGCCCATCACGAAGCCCTTGCCGTCATCGAAGAAGGTGATGCGGGTGAAGTTGGTGGGTTGTTGGCTGCCCACAGGGTCCTTCTGCCAGCTCTTGCCGCCGTCGTTGCTCACCAGCAGGGTGCCGCTGCCGCCACCGGTCCAGATCGCGCCGCTGGGATCCCAGGCCATATCGAGATAGCCGTAGCCGTTCACGATCGGCACCACCGGCTTGCTCCATTCATCGGGGGTGCTGGCTTCGGGGCTGAAGCGCATCTGGGCGCCACGGGCGAGCATCCACAGCGCTCCATCGGGCTGGAAGCCCATCGATTGCAGGCGCTGGCTGCTCACGCGCTGGTGCGGCGTCCACACCGCATCACCGGGGTTCCAGGTGGCGAAGAAGTTGCCCAGGCCACTCACGCTCACGTAGCGGCCATCGGGGCTGCGGCGAAGATCGCGCACGGCGCCGGCGGCGTCTTCCACCTCGGCCTGCCAGGTGTTGCCGCCATCGCCCGTGCGATACACCGCGCCCACGTTGGTGGCCAGCTCAGCACGGTTGCGTCCCTGTGCTGTCACCAGGTAGGGCTCACCGGGCAGCTTGGTGTCGAGGAAGAGGCGGCTCCAGTTCTGGCCGCCATCGGTGCTGTGCAGCAGCAGGCCGGGTTGGCCCACGATCCAGCCCTCATCGCCGGAGAAATCCACGCTGATCAGGCGGAAGTTTTCCTCTTCCGGCAGCTCGAGCGCGCGCTCCTGCCAGGAAGCCCCGCCGTCGTTGGTTTCCAGGATCAGGCGGTTGCTGCCCACCAGGAAGCCATGGCGGCTGTCGGTGAAGGCCAGATCCAGGGGGTTGGATTTGGTGTGGATGTCGACCGGCTGCCAGGGGCTGGCGCTGGCGGCGGGTAGGCCGGTGCTGACGCAGCCGCTCAGGCCGAGGGCCAGCACCAGCGAGAGCGCCAGGGCGCCGAGAGAGGAGAGGAAGCGGGGCATGCCGTGCTCAGCGCAGGGAGTAGAGGGAGAGGAAAAAGGCGATGGCCAGCGCGAAGCCACCGAAGATCAGCACATTCTTCTGGCCCGGGGTGAGCTGGTTCACCCCCAGGCCATAGCCGAGGTTTTCCTCGAAGCCGCTCGGTTTGTTGCGGGGACCGATGTCCTTGAACGCTTTGGTCTGGCTGCGGCAGACCGGGCAGCGGAAGCTCAGGGGGTCGAGGGCGCTGAAGGGGGTGCCGGGCTCGATCGCCAGTTTTTTGATGCCTTCCGCCGGGTCGAACACGAAACCGCAGCTGCGGCATTCGAAACGGTGCGTGTCCGGATCGTCGAACGGAGCTTCGGGTGCTTCGGGGGCTTCCGGAGCTTCTGGTGCGGCCACGGCATCCGCGTCCTGCGGCGCGTCGCTGGCGGGGGCCTGCTCCTGAACTGGGTCCTCGCTCACGGCATCGCGGTGATTAGTGGCGGCAACTCTAGGAAGTGGCTTCGGTCCGGCGATCTGACCCAGGCCCGAGCCATGGATGCCAAACTGGCCCGACGGTTGGGCAGATGGCGCCCGTGTTCGTTCTCTCCGGCTACGACGCCTTTCTGGGCTTCCTGCTGATCGCAGCAGCGGTTCCCGTGCTGGCGCTCGTCACCAACAAGATCGTGTCGCCCAAGTCGCGCACGGGTGAACGGGATCTCACCTACGAATCGGGCATGGAGCCCATCGGCGGTGCCTGGATCCAGTTCAACATCCGCTACTACATGTTTGCGCTGGTCTTCGTGATCTTCGACGTGGAGACCGTGTTCCTCTATCCCTGGGCGGTGGCCTTCCATCGCCTCGGCCTGCTGGCCTTCATCGAAGCCCTGGTGTTCATCGCCATCCTGGTGGTGGCCCTGGCCTACGCCTGGCGCAAGGGCGCCCTCGAGTGGAGCTGATCTGAGATGACCCCCTCCTCTGCAACCTCCGCCATGGCCGAGGCCCTCTCCATCGCTGCCCTGCGCGACCAGCGCGATGCCAGCTGCAATCCGGTGGGTGCCCCGAGCGTGACCTCGGATCTCTCCGAGAACGTGATCCTCACCACGCTCGACGATCTGCACAACTGGGCCCGTTTGAGCAGTCTCTGGCCGCTGCTCTACGGCACCGCCTGCTGCTTCATCGAGTTCGCGGCGCTGATCGGCTCCCGGTTCGACTTCGACCGTTTCGGCCTGGTGCCCCGCTCCAGCCCGCGCCAGGCCGACCTCTTGATCGTGGCCGGCACGGTGACGATGAAGATGGCGCCTGCTCTGGTGCGGCTCTATGAGCAGATGCCGGAGCCCAAATACGTGATCGCCATGGGCGCCTGCACGATCACCGGTGGCATGTTCTCGGCCGATTCCACCACCGCCGTGCGCGGTGTGGACAAGCTGATCCCTGTGGATCTCTACCTGCCGGGCTGCCCGCCCCGCCCGGAAGCGATCTTTGACGCGGTGATCAAGCTGCGCAAGAAGGTGGGCAATGAAGCCCTCTCCGAGCGCGGCAACCTGCTGCCCACCCATCGCTACTGCACGGTGGCCCATCAGATGAAGGCCGTGGAGCCGATCGTGGATGGCCGCTATCTGCGCGCGGAAACCCAGAAGGCGGCTCTGGCTGCTGCTGAAGGTTTACCCGTGGCTGCAGCCGAGGCTGTGCCCGTGGCCGCCGCCAATCCCGCCATCAACCCTGCCTGAGCCATGCCCGAGGACACCGCTCAACCTGCGATCACGGCCCCGGAGCCCGGCCCCGTGAGCCGCTGGCTCAGCAGCCAGGGCTTTGAGCATGAACTGCTCGAGCCAGATCATCTCGGCGTGGAAGTGCTCGGAGTGGAAGCACCCTTCCTGCCCTTGATCGCCACCGCCCTGAAAGCTTCGGGCTTCGACTACCTCCAGTGCCAGGGCGGCTACGACGAAGGCCCCGGTGGCCGCCTGGTGAGCTTCTATCACCTGGTGAAACTGGGCTCGCTGGCTGATCAATGCAGCACTGGTCAGCCGCTCCACGCTGATCTCAAGCCCGAGGAGGTGCGGCTGAAGGTGTTTCTTCCCCGCGACGGCGCTCTTTCGATCCCCAGCCTCTACGGCCTGTTCCGCGGTGCCGATTGGCAGGAGCGCGAAACCTTCGACATGTACGGCATCAGCTTCGAAGGGCATCCCCATCCCAAGCGGCTGCTGATGCCGGAAGACTGGAAAGGCTTCCCGCTGCGCAAGGACTATGTGCAGCCCGACTTCTACGAGATGCAGGACGCCTACTGAGCGCTCTGTTTCTGGCGTTTGAAAAAGCGCATCACCGCCACCCCCACACTGCGTGGGTCGTGGCGGAGCGTGGAGGAGGGCCGGGCTCCTTGCATCGGCGCCAGCATCACGTCGTAACCCTGGCTGCGCAGGCGCCGCAGATTGCAGCGCACCGGTTCGGCGCCGCGCTGCCGGTAGTGGTGCACCAGGGGCGAATCGCCGAGATCTTCCTGAGCCAGCACCGCGTTGAACAGCCGTTGCTGAATGCCGAGGCTGGCCAGTTGGGCCTCAATCGCCCGCAGGTGGCCCTCCACATCCAGCCCATCGGTTTCACCGGGCTGGGTCATCAGGTTGCAGATGTAGAGGCGTGGTGCCTTGCTGCGGCTGATGGCGCTCACCAATTCGGGCACCAGCAGGTTGGGTAAGAGCGAGGTGTACAGGCTGCCTGGGCCGAGCACGATCAGATCGGCGTTGGCGATGGCCTCGAGGGCGCGCGGCAGGGCCGGCGGGCGTTCCGGGGTGCAGCCCAGCCGCACGATCGGGCTGGTGGCATGGCCGATCTGCGACTCGCCTTCGATGCGGCGGCCGTCTTCCAGTTCGGCCCAGAGCCGCACATCGGCATTGGTGGCCGGCACCACGGTGCCCTGCACAGCGAGCACGCGGCTGCTGGCCGTGATTGCCGATTCCAGGCTGCCGGTGATCGCCGTGAGGGCCGAGAGAAACAGATTGCCGAAACTGTGCCCTTCCAGGCCGGTGCCGGCGCGGAAGCGGTATTGGAAGAGGCGGGTGAGCAGCGGCTCCTCGGTGGCCAGGGCCGCCAGGCAATTGCGGATGTCGCCGGGGGGCAGCACGCCGAGTTCGCGGCGCAGCACCCCGGAGCTGCCGCCGTCGTCGGCCACGGTGACGATCGCCGTGAGGTTGCTGCTGTAGCGCTTCAGGCCGCTGAGCAGGGTGGAGAGGCCGGTGCCGCCGCCGATGGCCACGATCGAGGGGCCGCGGTTGAGCCGTCGCTTGGCGGCCAGGGCATCCACCAGGAGCGTGTCTTTTTCAGGAGCAAGCGCTTTTTGGATGGTGCCGAAACTGCGGCTCTGGCCCAGCCAGATCAGGCCGCCGCCCACCAGCAGCACCAGCGGCCCAGTGATCTCCCGCGGCAACACCTGGGTGACGTTCTGCAGCGACCAGCGGATCGATTGCAGCAACCAATAGATGGGCTGCAGGTCAGCCCAGACGGCCGCACCGAGCAGCGCCAGCAGCAGGCCGATGCCTGAGGTGAGCATCCACCGCTTCACTACCAGCCCTGGCTGCAGCCAGCGGGCGGCCCGCCGCGAGCGGCTCACTAGATCCTGCTGGCGCAGGTCGCCGCGCCCCACCCAGCTGGGCCTGGGTTTGCTGCGCTGGCTGCTGCGTGGCATTCGAGCGCGCATCACCCCAGGAGAGTGCTGGAACTGTACGGAGAAACCGCCAAGATGGCCCGGTTGCCTGCCTGAGAGTCCGGTGCCTGCACCTGTGGTGGAACTGCGCGACGTGAGCGTGCGCTGGGGCAGCCGCAGTGTGCTCAGCGACGTGGATCTGGTGCTTCAGCCCGGGGAGCGCCTGGCGGTGGTGGGCCCATCCGGTGCGGGTAAATCCACGATCCTGCGCCTGCTGGCCGGTTTGTTGTTACCCACAACCGGTGAGTTGTTGATCCACGGTGTTCCGCAGACGTATCTGCGCCTGGATCAACGCCATCCGCCCGATGTGCGCCTGGTGTTTCAGAACCCGGCGCTGCTGGCGTCGCTCACCGTGCGGCAGAACGTGGGCTTTTTGCTCGATCGCTTCAGCCGGCTCAGCGAAGCGGAGATTCGAGCGCGGGTGGGCACGGCGCTGGATGCCGTGGGCTTGGCCGGAACGGAAGATCTCTATCCCGGTGAACTCAGCGGCGGTATGCAGAAACGGGTGAGCTTTGCCCGTGCCGTGATCGATGACCCCAGCCAGCCCGATGGCACGGTGCCGCTGCTGCTGTTCGATGAACCCACGGCCGGCCTGGACCCGGTGGCTTGCACCCGCATCGAGGATCTGATCGTGCAAACCACCAACCTGGCTCGCGGCACCTCGGTGGTGGTGAGCCATGTGATGAGCACGATTTTGCGGTCGGCTGATCGGGTGGTGCTCCTGTACGACGGCTTATTCCGCTGGGAGGGATCTGTGGCCGACTTTCAGACCACCACCAACCCCTATGTGCTGCAGTTCCGCACCGCTAGTCTCAGCGGACCGATGCAGCCGGCGGAGCTCTGAGATCCATGCGCCGCAGTGTGCGAGAAGCAATTGTTGGCTTCACCCTGATTGCGGCCTTCGCGGGAGCGGGCCTGTTCTGGCTGTGGCTGCGGGGGGTCAGTATTGCCAGCCGCACCTGGCGGTTTCAGGTGAATTTCGCCGATGCGGCGGGTTTGGCGGATCGCTCCGCCGTGACTTACCGCGGTGTTCTGGTGGGCACCGTGGACAAGCTCACCACCACCTCCGATGCAGTGGTGGCTCAGGTGGAGATCAACGATCCGAGCCTCAGGCTGCCGATGCCGTTGCTGGCCCAGGTGCAAGAGCCGTCTTTGCTGGGGGGTTCGGCGGTGGTGGCTTTGATTGCACCACCGCGCGCCGTGCCGGCTGATGCGCCCAGCCCCACCGATCCCAAGTGCAATCCGGCGATCACCGTGTGTGAGGGCATGACCCTCAACGGCCTCAATGCCGCCAGCATCTCCAGCCTCACGGCCACTATGCAGAAGCTGCTGGTGCAGGTGGAGAAAGAAAATCTGGTGCCGGAGCTGGCTAAAACCACCCGCAGCT
>VGPP01000049.1 GCA_016882585.1 Cyanobacteria bacterium M_surface_7_m2_037 | reverse complement strand
AGGGGGATGCACGCCGGGCGCCGCGGCAGGGATGGAGCTCCGCCACGGGCACCCCGTTTTTGGTGATCACCAGCGGTTCACCGCTGCTGGCCACGGCGTCCATCAGGCCGAGGCAGCGGGCTTTGAACTGGCTTGCCGAGATGCGCTGAACCACGACATACACGGTTGCTGATGACCACGGTAATGACCATGGTCGTTGTCGCTAGGTGGCTGGGACCCGGATCGCCGCTTCTAGGATCCAGCCCACCGCAGCACGCCCTGATGGCGAACGTTGAGATCTACACCTGGCGCGCCTGTCCGTTCTGCATCCGGGCCAAGGCGCTGCTCGATCGCAAGGGCGTGGCTTACACCGAGTTCGCCATCGATGGTGATGAGGCCGCTCGTGCGGTGATGGCTTCCAAGAGCGGTGGCCGCCGCAGCGTTCCGCAAACCTTCATCAACGGCCAGCACGTGGGTGGCTGCGACGACCTGCATGCCCTGGAGCGCAGCGGTCAGCTGGATGTGCTGCTCGGAGCCGCTGCTTGAGCGTGATCGAGAGCGGCCGTGAGGCCCAGCTGTTTGTGATCGATCCGATCGCGCAGCTTCGCCCCACCAAAGATTCCAGCGTGGCCCTGATGCAGGCAGCCCAGCGGGCTGGCCAGCAGGTGTGGGTGTGCACACCGGCTCAGTTGGCGGTGCGGGGGGCAGACCCGGCCCACGAGCCGATGGTGCTGGCCCAGCCGATCCGCCTGGCGGAGATCCGGCCCACTGCCGAGGGCTGGGATCTGCCCGATCCCTGGTTTGAAGCGGACGAGCCCCGCTGGCTGCCGCTCAGCGCCTTCCCGCGGGTGTGGATGCGGAAGGACCCACCGGTGGATGAGGCCTACCTCTATGCCACCCACCTGCTGGAGCTGGCGGAGCGCCAGGGCGTGCGCGTGCTCAACCGCCCCGCCTCGCTGCGGGCCTGGAATGAAAAGCTCGGGGCCCTGCGCTGGAGCCATCTGATGGCCCCCAGCCTGGTGGGCAGCAACGTCGAGCAGCTGGCCGCTTTTGCCACTGATCACGGCGATGTGGTGCTCAAGCCCCTCGGTGGCCGCGCCGGGCAGGGTGTGGTGCGCAGCCACGCCGGCGCCCCTGGATTCAAGGCGCTGCTGGAGCTGGTGACCAACCAGCAAACGCTGCCGGTGATGGTGCAGGCGTTTCTGCCGGCGGTGACGGCTGGCGACAAGCGCATCCTGCTGGTGAATGGTGAGCCCCTCGGCGCGGTGAACCGCAAGCCGGCCCCAGGGGAATTCCGCAGCAACCTGGCGGTGGGCGGCGCGCCGGAAGCCACGCAGCTCACGGATCAGGAACGTCGCATCTGCTCCGAACTGGCACCCGCCCTCCAGGCCGAGGGCCTGTTCTTTGTGGGCATCGATGTGATCGATGGCCGCCTCAGCGAGATCAATGTGACCAGCCCCACCGGTGTGCGCGAGGTGGAGCGCCTCGGCGGCATTGCCCTGGCGGATCAAACGATGGAGCGGTTGCTCAGTTGCTGAGTGGCTTCCCGCAATGGGGGCAGCTCTCGGCGGCGGAACAGCGTTGTTCCCGCTGCGCTTCCTGCAGGCTGGCGGTGACGATGCCGGTGGGCACCGCAATGATGCTGTAGCCCAGCAGCATCACCAGCGAGGCCACGAAGCGCCCGAGCGTGGTGACCGGAGCCACATCCCCGTAGCCCACCGTGGTGATCGTGACGATCGCCCAGTAGATCCCCACCGGGATGCTGGTGAAACCGCTGCGCTCACCCTCGATCACGTACATCAGGGTGCCGATCAGCACCACCAGCGCCACGATCGTGAGCAGAAACACGCTGATCTTGCGGCGGCTGGCCACCAGGGCCTGGCGCAGCAGCTGCGCCTCATCGAGATAGGAGCCCAGCTTCAGGATCCGGAACACCCGCAGCAGCCGCAGCACGCGCACGATCAGCAGCGATTGCCCGGCCGGAATCCCCAGGGTGAGCAGCGGCGGCAGGCTCGACACCAGATCCACCAGGCCGAAAAAGCTGCGCGCGTACGACCACGGTCGTTTGCTGCAGAGCAGCCGCAGCAGGTATTCGAGGCTGAACAGGCCAGAGAAGAGCAGTTCCAGCGGTTGGAAGACGACGCGGTAGTGGTCGCGCAGGCGCGGATCGCTCTCCAGCGCCACCAGCAGCACGCTGAGCACGATCGCGATCAGCAGCGCCAGATCAAACCGTTTGCCGGCTGGTGTGTCGGCTTCAAAAATGATGCGCTCCAGCCTGGGGCGGCCCACCCAGCGCCGGATGGCCAGGGCCAGCATCAGCAGAGCGGCCAGGAGCCCGAGGCCGGCGTTGAAGCCGTTCACGGGGTGGCGTTGAGGTGGGGTAAGTCGAGCTGTTGCTGCAGCACCCCCAGCTTCAGCGCCACTTCCGCCAGTTCCCGCTCCACCGCCGATCCAGGCACCAAGCCGGCACCGGCGGTGAGTTCCAGGCGCTGCCCCTGCAGGCTGCCGCTGCGGATCGCCACCCGCAGTTCGGTGTCGCCTTCGCTGTCGATCCAGCCGATCGGGGCGGCGTAATAGCCCCGCTCAAACGGTTCAAGGCTGCGCAGGGCGGCCATGGCCTCACGCCGCGGCAGCCCGGCCACCGCCGGCGTGGGGTGCAAGGCTGCGGCCACGGCCAGCGGTTGTTGCTCGCCCAGAGCGGCGGTGATCGGCGTGTGCAAATGCACGAGTTGCCCATGGCGGGCGAGGCGCGGGTGGCGCGGGCGGCGGGGCGTGAGCCCGCTCTGCTGCAGCACAGCGGTGATCGCCTCCACCACCAACTCGTGTTCGCGCCGGTCCTTGTCGGAGTGCAGCAGCTGGTCTGCGTTGGGCCCTACCGGTGCGGTGCCGGCGAGGGCATCGCTGCGCAGCTGGCCCAGGCGCACGGTGAGCAGGCGTTCGGGGGAGGCCCCGAGCAGCGCAGGGCCATCCGCCCGCTGCCAGAGGAAACGGCAGCTGCCGGGTTGCCGCTCCCGCAGCTGGGCCAGCAGCCGCAGCGGATCGAGCGGTTGGGCCAGCTGCAGCTGTTGGCGCACGGCCAGCACCAGCTTGCGCAGCTCGCCGGCTTCCACCAGGTCCAGGCCCCGTTCCACCACGGAGCGGTAGCCCTCCTGCCAGGCCGAGCCGTTGATCACAGCGGGGCCTGCAGCGTCGCCGGCTGCGGCGCAGGGGTCGGCCGGTAGCTGGGCCAATCGTGCGGCCTGCTCCCACAGCTCCTCGGCGAGGCTGCGGGCGCTCACGTCGCCGCCGAGGGTGCGTTGCAGCCGCAGCCAGCAATGGCGGCCCTGGCGGCTGAGCTGCCAGCGGGGCAGCACCGCCTGCACGCCGGGCACGCCTTCGCCCTCCTGCAGGGGGCTGTCGAAGAAGGAAAAGGCCAGCAGCACCCGCGGCCGCGCCAGCGGCGGGCAGTGTTGTGGCGCCGCCAGGCGTCCCAGGCTCACAGAGCTGAAGCGCTGGGCCAGTTCAAAGCGGCGGGGGCCGCTCAGCTCGAGGCTGTTGCAGCGGCCACTGGCGGCCAGGCAAAGGCCAGGGGCGCTGTCCCAGAGGAAGCGGAAGCGGTCGCCTTGCTCCAGTTGGCTCAGCAGCGCCATCGGATCGCGCCCCATCAGGGGCAGCGCCAGGCTCAGCACACCGTCTCCGTCGAGCTGGCGCGCGCCATCGGCCGCTGCTGCCAGCAGATCGCTGAAGCTGGTTGTGACGCTGGATGGAGCCTGCACCCGGGGCGGGCTGAAGCGGCTGCTCAAATGTATGGGCCTTCCTGCGCCGCCAGTTGCCCTTGCCCGCGTCCGAGCCTCAGGTCGTCGCAAGCCTTCATGCCGATCCCGCCCAGCGGCGGCGCTTGTGGAAAGCGGCGATCAAGTGGCCGATGTATTCGGTGGCCGTGATGCCGGTGCTGCTGGCGGCGGGCTGGCGCGCTGGGCAGGGGCTGGCGGTGCGGCTTGATCAGCTGCTGCTGTTTCTGCTGGCGGCGGTGCTGCTGTTGGCCTGGGAAAACCTCGCCAACGATGTGTTTGATGCCGATACCGGCGTGGATACCAACGGCAAGCCCCATTCGGTGGTGAATCTCACCGGGCGGCGCGATCGCGTGGCGCTGCTGGCCAATGGCGCTCTGCTGGGGGGATTGCTGCTGATGGCGCTGGTGGCGCTGCGCAGTAGCCCAGCGGTTCTGGCACTGGTGCTGGCCTGCTGCGGCATCGGTTATGCCTACCAGGGCCCGCCCTTGCGCCTCGGGTATCGGGGCCTTGGCGAACCCCTTTGCTGGATCGCCTTCGGCCCGCTGGCCACGGCCGCTGCCCTGCTGGCCCTGGCGCCGGTGGGCGAGGAGGCTGTGCCGTGGCGAGCGGCGTTGGAGCTGGGAAGCGGCCCGGCCCTGGCCACCACGCTGGTGCTGTTCTGCTCCCATTTCCACCAGGTGGAGGAAGACGCCGCCCATGGCAAGCGTTCACCGGTGGTGCGGCTGGGTACGGGGCGCGCTGCTGCGTTGATCCCCTGGTTTGTGGCGCTGACGCTGGCCTTCGAGTGGGCGCCGGTGCTGGTGGGCCAATGGCCGCTCACGGCCTTGCTGGGGGCACTGGGATTACCTCCAGCCCAGGCGCTGATTCGCCTGTTGCGGGAGCATCACCGCGAGCCCGAGCGGATCGTGGGCAGCAAGTTTCTGGCCCTGCGCTTCCAGGCCCTCAACGGCCTGGGCCTGGCGGCCGGTCTGGCGCTGGGGCGTTTGCTCGGATGACGGGCGAGGGCCTGCTGCAGCTGAGCTGGCGGCCCTATCGGTTTGTGTTGCCGCGCTCCTTGATCACCAGCCGCGGGGCACTGGTGGAGCGCTCCGGTTGGCTGCTGCGTCTGCAGGCTCCCCACGGTGCGATGGGCTGGGGTGAAGCCGCAGCGCCCCTGCTCACGCCTGCCCCGCCAGCCTTGGCTGCAGCGCTTGCGGCCCTGCCGGTTGCTCTGTCTCGTGAGGCGCTGGAGCAGCAGATCCAGCAGCTGCCGGCGCCGCTGGCTTGTGCGGTGGGGATGGCGCTGGCGGAGCTGGATGGCGCAGCTGGGTGCTGGCAGCGCGCTCCGCGCTCAGCCTGGCTGCTGCCTGCCGGTGACGCGGCTTTGGCGGAATTGAACCGTGTCCTCGCCAGCGAGGCGGGTTCGGAATTCCCCGTCACGTTCAAGTGGAAGGTGGCAGCCCTGCCGGATGCCGAGGAGCGCGCTGTGCTGGAGGCGCTGCTGCAGCGGTTGCCCGAATCAGCCCGGTTGCGGCTGGATGCCAATGGCGGCTGGGATTTACCAACGGCACACCGCTGGGCGGATCGCCTGGCGGATGAACCGCGGCTGCAGTGGTTGGAGCAGCCCTTGGCGCCCCTCGCGCTCGCTGAGCTGGCGCGCTTGGGCGCACGGCTGCCCGTGGCGCTCGATGAATCGTTGCCCCATCTGCTGCCGCAGCAGCGCCATGCCTGGCCGGGCTGGTTGGTGCGCAGGCCGCTGCAGGAGGGGGATCCCCGGCTGCTGCTCCAGCAGTTGCAGGCCGGCCTGCCGCGCCAGATGATCAGCACGGCTTTTGAAACCGGCATCGGCCTCCGTTTCGTGGAGCATCTGGCGGCGCTGCAGGGGCAAGGCCCCACGCCGGCCGCACCGGGCTTGGCGCCTGGATGGCAGCCCGATGGCCCGCTGTTCGCGCTGGATCCTGCGCGGGTGTGGGCGGCCGCAGCGTGAGCCGGCCGCTCCTGCTGCGCACGGGCGGTGATCGGGCCGATCTGGCGATCACCTTGCAGCAGGTTTGGGACGCGGGGCAAACCGTGGCGATCGCTACTCCAGAGGAGGTTGATCTGCTGGAAGCGGCGTTGCCCGCCCAGAGCCCTCCTGCCTGGGGGGCGGCGGTGGTGCTGGGCACGGGCGGCAGCCGTGGTGGACGGCGCTGGTGCGTGCAGCCTCTGGCTCATCTGCAGGTGGCGGTGGCCGGAACCGCCCAGTGGCTGCAGGCCCTCGGCCTGGAACCGGCCCAGCTGGAGCTGTTCAATCCTCTGCCGCTCCATCACGTGAGCGGCCTGATGCCACTGCTGCGGGCGAGGGCCTGGGGGGCAGAACTGCGCTGGCTTCCGCCTGCCTGGATGCGTGAGCCAGAGCAGCTGATGGCTCAAGCCTCGCTGCCGGCCCCCGATCGGGCTGTGCTCTCGCTGGTGCCCACCCAGCTGCAGCGCTTGCTGGAGGTGCCGGCCGGGATCCGTTGGCTGCAGCGCTTTGCCTTGATCTGGGTGGGTGGTGCGGCCCTGCCCCCCTCCCAGGCGCAGCGCTGCCGTGCCCTGGGGATTCGGCTGGCTCCCTGCTACGGCAGCACTGAAACCGGGGCCATGGTGATGGCCCTGCCTCCACAGCGCTTCCTGGCTGGGGTGGAGGGATGTGGTGAGGCCTTGCCCCATGTGCAGCTCCGCGTCGAGCCCGGCAGCGGAGCGCTGCAGATCAAGGCCGCCAGCCTGGCCACAGGGATGTTGCAGCAAGGGGAGCTGCAGCCCTTGCCCCTTGATCAGGGTTGGTGGAGCAGCGGCGATCGGGCCGAGCTTGGTGCGGAGGGTTGGCAGCTGCTGGGTCGCCTCGATGGAGCCATCCAGAGCGGCGGAGAAACGGTGTTTCCCGAGCAGGTGGAGCAGCGCTTGTTGGACCTGGTCCGAGCTCAAGGACTCCCTGTGGAGGAACTGCTTGTGCTGCCCGAGCCCGATCCGCTTTGGGGGGAGCGGCTGGTGGCCTTGGTGAAGCCGCCGGCCGGCATCGATGCGGGCGAGGCGGCGCTCTGGCAATCCCTGCAGAGGCTTGCTTCCTCCCTGCCGCCGAGCCAACGGCCGCGGCGCTGGTTGCCTTGCCCTGCTTTGCAGCGCAGCCCACTTGGGAAATGGGAGCGCCGGCGTTGGAGCCAGTGGGTGAGCTCCCGATCAGCGTCACAGCCTGCGCCAGAGCCCTGACAAGCGCGTCTCAGATCGCTACAAGCGGGGGGTGCGGCCTGGTGAAGCATGAGCAACGGTGATTGGAGTGCCTTGGATCTCACGGAGGTGAGCAACAAAAAGCTGGCGGCTGGCTTGCTGGGGATCTTTCTGGGCTCCTTCGGCATTCACAAATTCGTGCTGGGTTACACCAAGGCGGGTTTGATCATGCTGCTGGTCACGGTGCTCACCTGTGGCGTGGCCGGCTTTGTGATGGGGTTGATCGGTGTGATTGAAGGGATCATCTACCTCACCCAAACCCCGCAGGAGTTCAAGGCCACGTATCTCGAAGGCCGCAAGGAATGGTTCTGAGCCGTTCGTCCAGTCGTGTGGCCGCTGCTCTATTGGCCGCGGCGGGCGCCGTGAGTGTCTGCGGCCTGAGTGAGGACTTCTGGCGAGCGGGCTTTCACCCCTTTGCTGTGTTGGCAGCCCTGCTGCCGCTGCAACTGGCAGCCTTGCTCTGGTGCGTCCAGGCGTCGCCTACAGCGGCTGCACACCGCTCTTCAGGGATGAGGCCTCCAGCCAGCGATTGAGGGCGGCAGGCAGTTCGCGCCGCGCCCGCTCGCCGCTGCTGATGGCCAGGTGGCGGGTGAGGCCCTCGGCCACAGGGGTGCCGTTGCTGCTGAAGCGATAGCGCACTTCAAAACATCCGGGATCGAGGCGTTGTGGTTCCAGTGCAATCGCCAGAGGATCGCCGCACATCAGTGGTTTGAAGAAATCAGCGCTGCAATGCACGATCGGCAGGGCAACCTCGGGCATCGATCCCGGCCTGGGAAACACCTCTGCGGCTGCAATGCCGAAGCGCTCCAGGCTTTCCTCATAGGCTTCGTGGCACCAGTGCAACAGCTGCGGGAAGTGCATCACCCCGGCGGCATCGGTGTCGCCGAAGCGCACGGTGCGGCAGAGCAGCAGCCAGCTCTCGGGATTCATCGTGCAGCCAGGTGCGGGAAGGCGTGCACACCAGTGAAGCTGAGGCCAAGCCGTAGGGCCCAGTAGCTGAGCAAGGCCGCGGCGATCCAGCCCATGGCGCGGGTCTCAACCCGGAAGGGCAGGAGCTCCCGCCGCCGCATCGCCTGGAGCGACCACCACAGCAGACCTGCCGCCAGCAGGGGGCCGAAGGCATGCAGCTGGATCGACCCCGCGAGGTTGCCGGTGAGAGCAGCGCCGGTGGCGCGGGTGAGAAAACAGGTGGGGCAGGGAATGCCGGTGAGCGCTCGAACAGGGCAGGGCCAGCCCGGCATAGACGGGTGCAGGCCTTTGAGCCACAGATATCCCGTGAGGCTGGCGGGTAGGAGGTACCCCGCCCGTTGCAGGTGCCGCAGGAATCGCGTCAGTGGTCCAGGCCGTTCAGCGATCCACCGAGCCCATGATCACGTCGATCGAGCCGAGGATCGCCATGATGTCGGCCACCTTCGCTCCCTTGAGGATGTGGGGGAGGATCTGCAGGTTGTTGAAATCAGCGGCGCGGATCTTGAAGCGCCAGGGGGTCACGTCGTCGTTGCCCTGGATGAACACACCGATCTCGCCTTTGCCCGATTCCAGGCGGGTGTAGAGCTCGCCGCCGGGGATCTTGAAGGTGGGAGCCACCTTCTTGGCCACGATCTGATAATCGAAGCCGGCGAATTCGCTGGTTTTGCCCTCAGCCATGCGGCGGGCTTCCAGGTGTTCGGTGGGGCCGCCGGGGATCATGGCGCAGGCCTGGCGCAGGATCTTCAGCGATTGGCGCATCTCTTCCACCCGCACGCGGTAGCGGGCAAAGCAGTCGCCTTCCTTCTCCCAGGCCACATCCCAGTCGAAGTCGTCGTAGCACTCGTAGTGATCCACCTTGCGCAGATCCCACGGCACCCCTGAGGCGCGCAGCATCGGGCCGGAGAGGCTCCAGTTGATCGCCTGCTCGCGGGTGATCACCCCCAGCCCTTCGATCCGCTTGCGGAAGATCGGGTTGTTGGTGATCAGCTTTTCGTATTCATCGATCTTGGGGCCAAACCAATCGCAGAAGTCGAGGCACTTCTCCAGCCAGCCGTAGGGCAGGTCGGCTGCTACACCGCCGATGCGGAAGTAGTTGTTGTTGATCAGGCGCTGACCGGTGGCTGCTTCCCACAGGTCGTAGATCATCTCCCGCTCGCGGAAGATGTAGAAGAACGGCGTCTGGGCGCCCACGTCCGCCAGGAAGGGGCCAAGCCAGAGCAGGTGGTTGGCGATGCGGTTGAGCTCCAGCATCAGCACGCGGATGTAGCTGGCGCGCTTGGGCACCGGCACATCAGCGAGGCGCTCGGGTGCATTCACCACGATCGCCTCGTAGAACATGCCGGCCGCATAGTCCATGCGGCTCACGTAGGGCACGAACATCACGTTCGTGCGGTTCTCGGCGATCTTCTCCATGCCGCGGTGGAGGTAGCCGATCACCGGCTCGCAATCCACCACGTCTTCCCCGTCGAGCGTCACCACGAGCCGCAGCACCCCGTGCATCGAGGGGTGGTGCGGCCCGAAGTTCACCACCATCGGCTCCGTGCGCGTTTCCAGCTGCGTCATGGGGCCGAGGGGGATGGGCTCGCTGGCGGGATCTTAGGAAGGAAGGGCCGCTGCTTCTGGCGCTGCGCTTGAGCGATCCGCAGGATTCCGCCACGTTTGCTCACGTTCCGGTGTTGGCGGGGCCTGTGCTGGCTGGGTTTGCCGAGCTCGAGGGCCTGCTGGATCAGCGCGGTGAGGGTGTGTTGATCGATTGCACCCTGGGCGGCGGCGGCCACAGCGCCCTGCTGCTGGAGGCCCATCCGCGCCTGCGGCTGATCGGTCTCGACCAAGACCCCACCGCCCGCGCTGCCGCCGCGGAGCGCCTGGCTCCCTTCGGCGATCGCGTGCAGATCGTGGCCACGAACTTTGCGGCCTACACACCAGCGGAACCGGCCCTGTCGGTGCTGGCGGATCTGGGGGTGAGCAGCCCCCAGCTGGATGTGGCGGAGCGGGGCTTCAGCTTCCGCCTCGACGGCCCGCTCGATATGCGGATGAACCCCAGCGCTGGCGAAACCGCCGCGCAGCTGATCGAGCGCCTCGAGGAAACCGAGCTGGCCGATCTGATCTATGCCTACGGCGAGGAGCGCCTCTCGCGCCGGATCGCCCGGCGGATCAAGCACGATCTGGCGGAGCAGGGCCCCTACATCGGCACCGCGGCGCTGGCCTATGCGGTGGCCGGCTGCTATCCCCCCAAAGCGCGGCGCGGCCGCATTCACCCCGCCACCCGCACCTTTCAGGCTCTGCGCATCGCGGTGAACGATGAGCTGGGCGTGCTGGATCACCTGCTGCAGGTGGCCCCCGATTGGCTACTGCCAGGCGGCCTCTTCGGCGTGATCAGCTTCCACTCCCTGGAAGATCGCCGCGTGAAAACGGCGTTCGTGAGCGATGAGCGCCTGCAGCGCATCACCCGCAAACCAGAAACGGCTGCGGAGGAGGAGCAACACTCCAACCCCCGCAGCCGTTCTGCCAAATGGCGCCTGGCGCGCCGCCGCTGAGCGAGCGCGGCCCGCCCGCGATCAGCCGTTGCTCAGGATGCCGGTGTGGTCCTGGCTGCCGAACAGCTGGCGGTAGGCGGCGGTGCTGATGCAGATCACCACCGGGAACACCACAAACAGCCCGCCGTAGCTGAACAGGGCGGCCACGGCGTGGATCACGCTTTCCACGATTCCGAGCCACAGCACCACCCACCAGCTGGGGTTCACGCCGCTCACGCCGGCCTGGATGGTTTCCACAGGACGCTTCACCCCGAACAGCGAGAGCTGCAGCAGGAACTTCTGGCTGATCAGGAACCAGATGTAAAAGATGCCGAACACGATCACCGGAATCACGGTGAGAGCTGTGTTGAGGGCGTTGAGGCCTGTGCCGATCAAGGCGGCGATCACGCCCACCACAGCCAGCACGATGGCGAGCAGGATCGCTGAACCGAGCAGGCGACCGGCGGCGGCTCCATCCCAGCGGGTGAAGTTGCGGAAGGAGGGGCGCTGGCCATCGAGGCTCATCCAGGCGCAGCGGGTGATGCCCACCACACCCCAGAGGCCCACGATCACGTAGCCAATGGCGCCCACCACCACGGCGATGCCGGCGGCCACGGGATGCAGCAGGGGCAGTTCACCGCTGTTGAGGCGCAGCAGGCCCGCCAGCAGCAGAGCTCCGAAGGGCACCAGGATCAAGGTGACGAGCACCTGGAACAGCAGGAACGGCCAGGGGGCTCTGCAGAAGGCCTGCCAGCCGTCTTCCACGGCGCGCAGCACCTGCAGCTTGTTGGTGCCGGGGGT
>VGPP01000048.1 GCA_016882585.1 Cyanobacteria bacterium M_surface_7_m2_037 | reverse complement strand
GCACCGCGGCGGCTGCGGTGGCGACGGTGATTCCGGCGATGGCGCCGGTGTGCTCTGCGGCATCCCCTGGAGCTACCTCGATGCCGTATGGCCGGAGGCTGCCGCCGCTGCTGCCGGCCCTCGTGGCCTGGGCATGGTGTTTCTGCCTGCCGATGCCGCTCGCCGCGAGCAGGCCAAAAGTTTCTGCGCTGAAGAAGCGGCCAAACTGGGCCTGAGCAGCCTGGGCTGGCGCGCCGTGCCGGTGGATCCGGCGGTGCTCGGCCCCTTGGCCCGTGGCACAGCTCCGGTGATCGAGCAGTGGCTGCTCGGCGCCTCCGAGGCTGGTGATGCGCTCGAAGCGTTGCTGTTCCGCCTGCGCCGCCGCTGCGGCGATCGGGCTCGCGCCGCCTGGGGCGCCGGCCCCAGCGATCTGTATTTCGCTTCCCTGAGCGGTCGCACCGTTGTTTACAAGGGGATGGTGCGCTCGGAGGTGCTCTCCGCCTTCTATGGCGACCTGCGCGATGAGCGCTTCGCCGTGAGCTTCGCGGTGTATCACCGCCGCTTCAGCACCAACACCCTGCCCCGCTGGCCCCTGGCCCAGCCGATGCGCCTGCTCGGCCACAACGGCGAGATCAACACCCTGCTGGGCAACCTCAACTGGGCCCGCGCCTCCGAGGCCGATCTCGATGCGGTGTGGGGCGATGCCGCCGCTGATCTCAAGCCGGTGGTGAACCCGGCCTTCAGCGATTCCGCCAACCTCGACGCCACCCTTGAGCTGCTGGTGCGCAGCGGCCGCCCGATCACCGAGAGCCTGCTCACCCTGGTGCCGGAGGCCTTCCGCGATCAACCCGAGCTGGCCGATAAGCCCGAGATCCAGGCCTTCTACGAATATTCCGCCTGCACCCAGGAGCCCTGGGATGGCCCGGCCCTGCTGGTGTTCGCCGATGGCCGCAGCGTGGGTGCCACCCTCGATCGCAACGGCCTGCGCCCGGCCCGCTACTGCATCACCAACGACGGCTTCGTGGTGATGGGCTCGGAAACCGGCGTGGTGGAGCTCGAGGAGAGCCGCATCATCGAAAAAGGGCGCCTCGGCCCCGGCCAGATGCTGGCGGTGGATCTGGAGAACGGCCGCCTGCTGCACAACTGGGAGGTGAAGCAGGAAGTGGCGTCGCGCCACCCCTATGGCCAGTGGCTGGCGGAGCACCGCCGCAACCTCACGGCTCAGCCCTGGGCTCAGGAGCGCAACCTCGGCGATCTGGAGCTGCTGCAGCTGCAAACCGCCTTCGGCTTCACCGCTGAAGACTTCGATCTGGTGATCGAAGACATGGCCGGCGCCGGCAAGGAGCCCACCTACTGCATGGGCGACGACATCCCCCTGGCGGTGCTCTCCGATAAGCCGCACCTGCTTTACGACTACTTCAAGCAGCGCTTCGCGCAGGTGACGAACCCGCCGATCGATCCGCTGCGCGAAAAGCTGGTGATGAGCCTGGAGATGCATCTGGGCAAGCGCGGCTCACCGCTCCAGCCCCAGGCTTCCGCCGCTGCCGCGCTGCATCTCGACAGCCCCATCCTCAATGAGGCGGAACTGGCCGCCGTGGCGCAGCAGGGCATCGCCTGCAGCACCCTCTCCACCCTGATGCCGATCACCGATGGGCCCTCGGGCCTGGAGGCTGCTGTGGAGAAGCTCAAGGCTGAGGCTGAAGCCGCCGTACGCGGCGGTAGCCAGATTCTGGTGCTCTCCGATCGCGGCATCACCGCCACCACCACCTACATCCCGCCGCTGCTGGCGGTGGGTGCGGTGCACCACCACCTGCTCAACCTCGGCCTGCGGCTGCAGACCTCTCTGGTGGCTGACACCGCCCAGTGCTGGAGCACCCATCACCTGGCCTGCCTGATCGGTTTTGGCGCGAGCGCCGTGTGCCCCTGGCTCACCTGGGAAACGGCCCGCCACTGGCTGGCGCAGCCCAAGGTGCAAACCAACATCGAGCGCGGCAAGTTGCCCGCCCTCACCGCCGATCTAGTGCAGGCCAACGTGCGCAAGGCCCTGGAAGACGGCCTGCGCAAGATCCTGTCCAAGATCGGCATCTCGCTGCTGGCCAGCTACCACGGCGCCCAGATCTTTGAGGCGATCGGCATCGGTGCCGACCTGATCGAGCTGGCCTTCAAGGGCACCACCAGCCGTGTGGCCGGCCTGAGCCTGAGCGAGCTGGCCAGCGAAACCCTGAGCTTCCACGCCAAGGCCTTCCCCGAGCTCAACCGCACCAAGCTCGAGTTCATGGGCTTTGTGCAATACCGCACCGGTGGCGAATACCACCTCAACAGCCCGGAGATGGCCAAGGCCCTCCACGCGGCTGTTGAGGCCGGCCCTGGCTACGACCACTTCTCCACCTACAAAACCCTGCTCGAGAACCGGCCGGTTACGGCCCTGCGCGATCTGCTCGAGCTCAAGCCCGCCACGGCGCCCCTGCCCCTCGATCAGGTGGAGAGCGTGGAGAGCATCTGCGCCCGCTTCTGCACCGGCGGCATGAGCCTCGGCGCCCTCTCGCGCGAAGCCCATGAGGTGCTGGCCGTGGCGATGAACCGCATCGGTGGCAAGAGCAATAGCGGCGAAGGCGGTGAGGATCCGGCCCGCTTCAACACCCTCAGCGATGTGGATGGCGAGGGCCGCTCCGCCACCCTGCCCACGATCAAGGGCCTGCGCAACGGCGACACCGCCTGCTCCGCGATCAAGCAGATCGCCTCGGGTCGCTTCGGGGTCACCCCCGAATACCTGCGCAGCGGCAAGCAGCTGGAGATCAAGGTGGCCCAGGGGGCCAAGCCCGGCGAAGGCGGGCAACTGCCTGGCCCGAAGGTGGATCCCTACATCGCCTGGCTGCGCAACAGCAAGCCCGGCGTGGCGCTGATCTCACCACCGCCCCACCACGACATCTATTCGATTGAGGATCTGGCTCAGCTGATCCACGACCTCCACCAGGTGCATCCCGCCGCCAAGGTGAGCGTGAAGCTGGTGGCCGAGATCGGCATCGGCACCATCGCCGCTGGCGTGGCCAAGGCCAATGCCGATGTGATTCAGATCTCCGGCCACGACGGCGGCACCGGCGCCTCGCCGCTGAGCTCGATCAAGCACGCCGGCGGCCCGTGGGAGCTGGGCCTCACCGAAGTGCACCGGGCACTGTTGGAAAACGGTCTGCGTGATCGCGTGCTGCTGCGCGCCGATGGCGGCCTCAAGACCGGCTGGGACGTGATCATCGCCGCCCTGCTCGGCGCTGAGGAATACGGCTTCGGTTCGATCGCGATGATCGCCGAGGGCTGCATCATGGCCCGCGTTTGCCATACCAATAACTGCCCGGTGGGCGTGGCCACCCAGAAGGAAGCGCTGCGCAAGCGCTTCACCGGCATCCCCGAGCACGTGGTGAACTTCTTCCTGTTCGTGGCGGAAGAGGTGCGTCAGTTGCTGAGCGTGCTCGGCGTGGCGCGTCTCGAGGATCTGATCGGCCGCACCGAGTTGCTGCAGCCCCGCGCTGTGCAGCTGGCCAAAACCAAAGCGATCGATCTCTCCTGCCTGCTCGATCCCATTCCGCAGGCGGCTGATCGCAGCTGGCTTCAGCACGACGCCGAAGCCCACGGCAATGGCCCCATCCTCGAAGACCAACTGCTGGCTGACGCCGAGCTGCTGGCCGCGATCGAGGGCCATGGCCGCCTGGCCCGCACCCTGCCGATCATCAACACCGATCGCAGTGTTTGCGCCCGCCTTGGTGGTGAAATCGCTGCCCGCCATGGCAACACTGGCTTCCAGGGCCAGCTGGATCTCACCTACGAAGGGGCCGCCGGCCAGAGCTTCGGCGCTTTCACCGTGCAGGGCATGAATGTGCGCCTGGTGGGCGAAGCCAACGACTACGTGGGCAAGGGCATCAATGGCGGCCGCATCAGCGTGGTGCCCCCAGCTGGTGGCCGTGATCCCGGCAGCCAGGTGATCCTGGGCAACACCTGCCTCTATGGCGCCACCGGCGGTGAGTTATTCGCCCTCGGCCGTGCTGGCGAGCGTTTCGCGGTGCGCAACAGCGGTGCCCGCACCGTGGTGGAAGGCGCCGGCGATCACTGCTGCGAATACATGACCGGCGGCGTGGTGGTGGTGCTGGGCAGTACCGGCCGCAACGTGGCTGCCGGCATGACCGGTGGTGTGGCCTTCCTGCTCGATGAGGCAGGCGGCCTGCGTGAGCGGGTGAACCCCGAGATCGTGGCGATCTGCGAGCTCACAACCCCCGAGCAGGAAGCGCTGCTCAAGCCGCTGCTGGAGGCCCACCTTGAGGCCACCGGCAGCAGCAAGGCCGCGGCGATCCTGGCCGATTGGAGCAGCTGGAAGGCGCGCTTCAAGCTGCTGGTGCCCCCCAGCGAGAAGGCCAACGTGGGCCTGGCTGAGCGCGAGGCGGTGGCGGCCTGATCGGTTAGCCGGCGCTTCGGTTCGGTTCACGCTCCCGCCGGTCGGTTCGTACCACCGGCGGGTTCGGTTGGCCCGATCGGCCTGCTCGATCGGGCTGCATAGCTTGCCTGCAATCGCACCGGCAGCCATGCCTCCTGAATTCGCCCAACACATGCAGCAGCTCTTTGCCCGCCAGATGGCCGTGGCATTTCTTGAGCACTGTGCGCAACTGCAGGCTCCGGTGAGCCTGGTGAACAGCCGCATCGATGAGCTCGCCGCTGGCCCTCTGGCGGTTGAGGCCTGCGCCCTGGAGGCGGAATTCCTGCTCGAGCCCTAGCGCGGATACTGCGCCATCAGCCGCTGCACCTCGCCGGCGTGATAGCTGCTGCGGGTGAGCGGCGTGCTCACCACCTGCAGGAAGTCCAGCTCCTGCTCGCCATGGCGCCGGAACGCCTCAAATTGCTCCGGCGTCACGAAGCGATCCACCGGCAGGTGTTTGGGCCCGGGTGAGAGGTATTGGCCGATGGTCACGATGTCGACCTGATGGCGGCGTAGATCGGCGAGCACCTCCAGCACCTCGGCATCGCTTTCCCCCAGACCCACCATCAGGCCTGATTTGCTGTAGGCCTTGGGCCAGCCTTGGCGCACCCGCTGCAGCAGCTCCAGCGAACGCTCGTAGATCCCCTGAGGCCGGGCTTTTTTGTAGAGCCGCGGCACGGTTTCGATGTTGTGGTTGAGCACATGGGGCGCGGCATCCATCACCACGGCCAGGGCGTCCCAGTTGCCGCAGAAATCGGGGATCAGCAGCTCGATCGTGGTGAGCGGTGAGCGCTGCTTCACCTGCTCGATGCAGGCCACGAACTGGCTGGCACCGCCATCGGTCAGGTCGTCGCGGTTCACCGAGGTGATCACCACATGCTTGAGGCCCAGGCGGGCGACCGCCTCGCCCAGCCGCACCGGTTCGGTGGGATCGAGCTCGCGAACGCTCTTGTCGAAGTCGATGTCGCAGTAGGGGCAGGCGCGGGTGCAGCCCGGCCCCATGATCAAAAAGGTGGCGGTGCCGCCGGCGAAGCACTCGCCGATGTTGGGGCAGCTGGCCTCCTGGCACACCGTGTTGAGCTTGAGATCCAGCAGCAGATCGGCCACCTCGCCGATCCGCTCCCGCTGGGGAGCCTTCACACGCAGCCAGTCGGGTTTGAGCACAGCGCCACCACCGCCCGCAGGCGCAGATCAGCCACCAACTCTAGAAACCAGCCCCAGCGCCCTGGCCAGCCCAGAACCCTGGCCGGGCAGCCATCTCCTACACTCCCGGCATCGGGATGTAGCGCAGCTTGGTAGCGCACTTCGTTCGGGACGAAGGGGCCGCAGGTTCGAATCCTGTCATCCCGACTTTCAGCTGAGTTCGGCGCCTGGGTAGCCCCGCGGGGTCACCATCCGCCCGCCTTCCACGCGGCTGCTGCTGTTGCCGATCAGCACCAGCGTGAGCATGTCCACCTGCTCCAGCGGCAGCGAAGCCAGCTCATGGAGGCTCACGCTTTCCTCCTCGCGGCCCAGCTGGCGCGCCAACACCACCGGTGTGTTGGGCGGCCGCTCGGCTAGCAGCAGCTCTTGGGCGCGTCCAAGTTGCCAATCACGCCCTTTGGAGCGCGGGTTGTAGAGCGCCACCACGAAATCGCCGGCCGCTGCGGCCTTCAGGCGCC
The DNA here is from genome assembly GCA_016882585.1 of Cyanobacteria bacterium M_surface_7_m2_037. Lineage (GTDB taxonomy): Bacteria > Cyanobacteriota > Cyanobacteriia > PCC-6307 > Cyanobiaceae > Vulcanococcus. Next base: position 5,225 of record VGPP01000048.1, on the reverse strand, counting down.
GCTCGATCACCTCCCAGGGGGTGAGCCGATCGCTGAGGCTCACGGTGCAGAAATCGTGCATCAAGGGGGCGCCGGCCCGCGCCGCTGCCAGCTGCAGCGCTGAAAGGCCTGGATGCACCTGGAATGCCGGGCGGTCGTGCTCCGGCAGGGCCATCCACTGCTCCAGCGCCAGGCCGGCCATGCCGTAGATGCCGCTGTCGCCCGACGACACCAAGGCCACCGTGATCCCCTGGCAGGCCAGCTCCAGTGCTTCACGGCAGCGTTCGCGCTCCTGGGTGAGCTGCCCATCGCTGCGCAACTGATCGGGCCTGCGCAGCGGCTCCAGCAGATCTAGATAAAGGCCGTAGCCCACCCACACGCTGCTCGCGGCCAGCGCCGCGCGCGCATCAGGGGTGAGCAGCGACAGGCTGCCAGGGCCGCTGCCGATCAGGTGCAGGCAACCCCGCTGCGGCGCCCATTGCACAGCCGCCTGGGCGATGGCTGCTGTTGCTGCGCCCTGCTCCCCGCCCTGGGCGCGTTCAATGCGTTTCTGTGTGCGCAGCCTGGCTTGCGGCCCTGCGGCCAGCAGTGCGGCCGCTTCAGCCACGCTGGCGGTGCCCAGCTCGGCCTCCACCACCGCCGATGGATTCGGCACCTCTACGGAGTTCAACGCGCTGCTGCTGAAACAGCGCAGGGGCCAACCGTGCTCTGCGGCCAGTTGCAGCAGGGCCGGTTCATCGGCTTTGCGATCGGCACTGGCGAGGCCGGCCACGGCTTCTAGGGCCAGCCCTTCCGCAGCCAGGCTTTCCTCCAGGCAGCGCTGCAGCAGGGTGAAGCTGGTGCCGCGTTCACAGCCCATACCCACCCACAGGGCCGGGGGATGCCAGCGGCAGTGCGTGCTCCGCTCCACGCCCACGCTGAGCTGGCTGCCGCTGCTGCTGTGCTCTGGCAGGCCTGGCAACTGCAGCCAGCGGCCATTGCCGCTTTGGTGCTCCAGCTGCAGCGCTTCAGCGCGGGCTGCCGCTTTCATCAGCGCATCCCAGTCGCCGGGGCCGCGGCGCCAGCCCCAGGGGGTGCCGAAGGCATCGAGGGCGAGGCGGCCGCTGGTGGCGCTGGCCCCAGTGATCACGGCCTCCCCGCCCAGCAACGCCGCTACGCCACGGGCCAACGCCTCGGCTCCGGCGCCATGGCCGCCCAGCAATGGGATGGCAAACCGGCCCTGCGGGTCGGCCACAACCACGGCTGGGTCGTGCTGCTTGTCTTGCAGCAGCGGCGCGATCAGCCGCGTGATCGCACCGCAGGCACCGATGGCAATGAAGGCCCGGCTGCGCGGCCATTCGCTGGCCAGAAACCCTTGCAGATCACCGCTGTGCCAGGCCTCACCATCGGCAGGGCTGGCGATGCGATCGATCAGGCCTTGCTCCAGCAGTTGATGCAACAGGGGCAGGGCGTGGTTGCTGAGGGACAAACCCCAGCTCAGGCGTTCACTCATCCACCCAGCTTCTCCCGCAGCCCGGCCAGAGGGCCGCGGGGGGAGGGCTTCAGAAGTTCACCGTTGGCATTCACCTGGTCGCGGGCTGAGCCGGTGAGGCTGGTTTGCGGTGCCAGGCGCTCCGGCGGGGGCGGCGGCGGTGCCACGGCAGCGGCTGGAGCTTCGCTGGCTTCGGGTGTGCTGGCCGGGTCAGTGGCTGGGTCAGGGTCAGGTGCTGGGTCAGTGGCGGGTGCAACCGGCTCAGCGGGGAGTGTGAGGGCCTCGGGCGTGGGATCGCTGCGCGCCGGATCGTTGGCCAAGGAGCTGTTGTCGTCAGCTGGTGGCTCGGTGGCGCCGGCTGGAGGCGCTGGCTCGGGGCTGGGTTCCGATTCGGGGCTGGGCGCCGCTGAAGGCTCTGGCAGTGCTTCGGCTGTGGCCTCAGGCTCGGCTACGGGCTCGCTGGAGGTTTGCTTATCGGGCTTCCCGCTGGATTCGCTGAGCTCGGCGTTGGGGTTTTGAGTGGCGGGGGGGTCAGCTGTGGCGTGCGGAGGCTTGGGCGCTGGCACCTCTGTGGCCTCGGCCGCAGCTTCAACGGCGGGTTGTTCGCCGCTCAGCAGCGCCAGATCCGTGGCGGAGAGCCGGGGGCGCAGCCAGGCGGGCTGAGGGCCTGCGCTGCCGATCACCACCTCCCGCACCACACTGTTGAACGGAGGGTTGAGCGGATCACCGCGCCCATCGAGCAGCTCCAGCTGCACCGCATTGCTGCCGCGCTTGAAGCCCTTCAGCCACAGGGGGGTCTGGCGGTCCACCAGGAAGCTGTCGCCATTCACGCTGATGCGCAGGCGCCAGCGGGCGTCATCGCCGCGCAGGTTCTGCAGGGGGGCATCCAACAAGAGCCAGTCGATCAGCACCGGCTCCATGGCTTGCTGGGCATCGGGGCTGGCCGCAATCAGCTGGGCACTGCCGCTGGCGGGCAGTTCGGCCGCGTTGCGCGCCACCCGATGCACACGGATCTGGGCGCTGGCTCCGGGCGCTTTCACCGCTTCTCCCCAGGGCCGGGCGGCATACACGGTGATGCGGTGGCTGCCGGGGCGCAGATCGGGCATGGGAACAGATGCGGCAGCCTTAGAGCTGGTGATCCGCAGCGGCTCCTGATCGTCGAGTTGCACCATCAGATGGGGCCCCAGCCCCAGCGCACCGGCATCGCTCAGCGGCCAGTCGCTCACCTGCAGCTTCAGGCTCCAGGGGCCAGCCGGCAGCAGGGCGTTGTCTTGGGGGGCGAGCACACGCACCTGAGGCGCCCGCTCATTGAGCCGTTCATTCAGTTGTTGAACCGCACCGGGCGGCGCCACTTCCTGCAGGGCTCCGGCTGGGGGCGTGGCGCTCAAGTTGCCGGGGCTGGCCGCAGATGGGCCTGGGCCGCTCTTGCTGCCGCAGCCCCCACTCACCAGCGTGAGCACCACCAGCACCAGGGCCAAAAGCGCCCGCCGCGGTGCCGCCAGCATGGTGTTGCCTCCCGATGCTCGTGTGGAGCTTGATGTCCACATTCTGCAGCGTTGCGGAGAACAACCCGGCTTGCAAGTGGCGATTGCTAACAAAAAAGAGCCGCTAATTCGTGGCACTTGCCTACAGCAAGGGCTTAAACACGCATTTTTTCGCTGATGTTTTGCTTCGGCGAGAGCTCAGTCCCTGACTGGCGCGGCTCCGGATTGAACCTTTGTAACTGCCGGGCCAAAGGGCTCGGAATTCACTTTTATACTCCTGCCAGCGGTCCCCTTTCTGGGGCCCAAGCTCCAGTCACGAAAAGGGGTTTCGGCTTCGGCTGCGCCTTCTCTTCCGTCTGGCGCCCATGGGCGAACGCGGCTTTGCCGCTGCGTCCGTGGCTCCACTGGTCAGCTCCTGCCGGCTCGTCCGGCGCTGCAGACCGGAAGGGTGGACCTCCACCTCGATCCCGTCCCTCGAGGAACGTCTCGATGACCATCAGCCCACCAGAGCGTGGGAAAACGGCGAAAGCCCAGGTCGACCGGGTGAACAACCCGGCCACCTTCGAACTGTTCGGCAAGCCCGGCCATTTCGATCGCAGCCTCGCCAAAGGTCCCAAAACCACCACGTGGGTTTGGAACCTCCACGCCAACGCTCACGACTTCGACAGCCACACCAGTGATCTCGAAGAGGTCAGCCGGAAGATCTTTTCGGCCCACTTCGGTCACCTGGCCGTCATCTTCATCTGGCTGAGCGGCGCCTTCTTCCACGGCGCGCGCTTCTCCAACTACTCCGGCTGGCTAGCCGACCCCACGCACGTGAAACCCAGTGCGCAGGTGGTTTGGCCTGTGTTCGGCCAGGAAATCCTCAATGGCGATGTGGGTGCCGGCTTCCACGGCATTCAGATCACCTCCGGCCTGTTCCATGTGTGGCGGGCCTGGGGCATCACCAACGAAACGCAGCTGATGGCCCTGGCCATCGGTGCTCTGGTGATGGCTGGCTTGATGCTCAATGCCGGCGTTTTCCACTACCACAAGGCAGCTCCCAAGCTCGAGTGGTTCCAGAACGTTGAGTCGATGCTCAACCACCATCTGGCCGGTCTGCTTGGTCTGGGCTCCCTCTCCTGGGCTGGACACCTGATCCATGTGTCCCTGCCCACCACCGCGCTGATGGATGCCATCGACGCCGGCAAGCCGCTGGCGCTGAACGGCAAAACCATCGCCACCTATGCAGACATCCCTCTGCCCCATGAGTTCCTGAATCAGGACCTCATCGCCCAGCTGTTCCCCGGTTTCGGTGCAGGCATCAATGCCTTCTTCACCGGCAACTGGGCCGCTTACAGCGATTTCCTCACCTTTAAAGGTGGTCTGAATCCTGTAACCGGCAGCCTGTGGATGAGCGACATCGCTCACCACCACCTGGCGATTGCGGTGCTGTTCATCGTGGCCGGTCACATGTACCGGACCAACTGGGGCATCGGTCACAGCATCAAGGAGATCCTCGAGGGCCAGAAGGGCGACCCCCTGCTGTTCCCCGCCTCCAATGGTCATGACGGTCTCTACGAGTTCATGACCACCAGCTGGCACGCTCAGCTGGCTGTGAACCTGGCTCTGATGGGTTCGCTGAGCATCATCGTGGCTCAGCACATGTATGCGATGCCTCCGTATCCCTACATCGGCATCGACTACCCGACCCAGCTGTCGATCTTCACCCACCACACCTGGATTGGTGGCTTCCTGATCGTTGGTGCCGGCGCCCACGCCGCCATCGCGATGATCCGCGACTACGACCCCGCCAAGCATGTGGACAACGTGCTCGACCGGGTGCTCAAGGCTCGCGATGCTCTGATCTCACACCTCAACTGGGTGTGCATCTGGCTGGGCTTCCACAGCTTCGGCCTCTACATCCACAACGACACCATGCGTGCCCTGGGCCGTCCCCAGGACATGTTCAGCGACTCCGCCATTGCCCTGAAGCCCGTCTTCGCGCAGTGGATCCAGGGTCTGCACGCCGCTGCTGCCGGTAGCACCGCTCCCAACGCCCTCGCCGGCGTGAGCGAAGTGTTCAACGGCACCGTGGTGGCTGTGGGTGGCAAGGTGGCCGCCGGTCCGATCCCCCTGGGAACGGCCGACTTCATGGTCCACCACATTCACGCCTTCACGATTCACGTGACGGTGCTGATCCTGCTGAAGGGTGTTCTGTATGCCCGCAGCAGCCGCCTGGTTCCCGACAAGGCGAACCTCGGCTTCCGCTTCCCCTGCGACGGCCCCGGCCGTGGCGGTACCTGCCAGGT
>VGPP01000047.1 GCA_016882585.1 Cyanobacteria bacterium M_surface_7_m2_037 | reverse complement strand
GCGCCTCAAGGCAGCCGGCTGGGACGGTCTGAAAGACAAGGAGATCGCCTTCTTCTACGGCACCTGACGCCCTTATCCGGTTGAGCGAGAAGCCCTGCGGCGTGCGCTGTGGGGCCCTCTGCTCCGGTGGGCGCTCAGCCGCAGAGGTCTTCGAGGGTTTCGATCACTTCCTGCTGAAACTCCTCGAGATCGGTGGAGTCGGACAGATCGATGCCCTCACCGGCGGCGTTCTGGGCCAGCTCCTGGAAGTGGAAGGCACCTTCACCATTGGCCAGGAACTCGATCGCCGAGCTCTCGCCGCTTTCCTTGAAGGCATCGCACAGGGCCAGGAAGGCGCCGTCTTCGGTGAAGTCCCAGCTCATGTAGGGGGGTCTGCTGAATGACCTTTAACGCCTGCCCCCCAGGGTCCGTCAACTGTCTGATCGCGATTTGTGCCACTCCGTCGTCAGACTGCCGCTCACCAGAGCGTTGTTCGCCCCTGTGAGCACTACGGAACCCCCTGCCTTGAACGTGCTGGGCGAGCCCCTTGTGGTGTGCGGCTGCCAGCCGATGACCGGTTGGTATCGCGATGGGTTCTGCCGCACCGATCGCGCCGACCTCGGCCGCCACACCGTGTGTTGCGTGGTGGATGAGCGCTTCCTCTCGTACACAAAGGCCCAGGGCAACGACCTGAGCACCCCGATGCCTCAATACGGTTTTGCTGGGTTGAAACCGGGCGATCACTGGTGCGTCTGCGCCGGGCGCTGGCTGGAGGCCTATGAAGACGGCATGGCGCCGCCGGTGCGGCTTGAGGCCTGTGAGCGCAGCGCCCTCGAACTGATTCCTCTCGAGGTGCTGCAGGCCCACGCCAGCTCTGCCGCATGATGGCGCGATGAGCCTGCGCATCGCGGTGATCGGTCTGGGGGCCTGGGGCTCCACCCTGGCGGGCCTGTTCGAGCAGCAGGGCCACCGGGTGCAGGGCTGGAGCCGCCGCCAGGGAGGTGACCCCAGCGCACTGCTGCCGGAAGCCGAGCTGGTGGTGATGGCCACAGCCCTGCAGGGCGTGCGCGATCTGGCGTTATATCTGGCCCCCCACTGGCCTGCTGGGCTGCCCCTGCTCAGCTGCAGCAAAGGCATCGATCTGGAGCAGCAGTGCACGCCCAGTCAGCTGTGGCAGCAACAGCTGCCCGCCATCCCTCTGGTGGTGCTCAGCGGGCCGAATCTGGCCACCGAACTCGCCGCCGGCCTGCCGGCAGCCAGCGTGCTCGCCAGCCAAGACCAGGCGCTGGCCACACAACTGCAGCAAGCCCTGAGCAGTGAATGCCTGCGGCTCTACACGAATTCCGACCCGGTAGGCACCGAGGTGGCCGGAGCCCTCAAGAACGTGATGGCGATTGCCGCCGGTGTGTGCGATGGGCTCAACCTCGGCGCCAATGCCAAGGCCTCGCTGTTGTGCCGGGGTCTGGTGGAAATGGGATTGGTGATCCAGGGCTTGGGCGGAGAGGCCCCCAGCCTCTATGGCCTGGCGGGATTGGGAGATCTGCTGGCCACGGCCAACAGCACGCTCAGCCGCAATTACCGCTTCGGGCTGGCCTTGGCCGAAGGTCTCGATCGCGAGGCCGCCCTCAGCCGCGTGGGAGCCACCGTGGAGGGGGCGCAAACCGCCATGGCCGTTCTCGCGCTGGCGCAGCGCCACGGCTGGCGGCTGCCGATCTGCGAACAGGTGGGGGCCTTGATGGCAGGCTCCATCGCCCCTGAGGCGGCGGTGCAGCGGCTGATGGGGCGTGGTCTGCGGCCTGAGGAGCTGGCGTTCGCCTGATGGCTGCGATCCCTGCCCTGTTGGTGGAGGCGTTCGCCGATCAGCCCCTGCAGGGCAATGGTGCGGCTGTGGTGCTGCTCGATCAGCCCGCCAGCGCCCAATGGATGCAGGGTTTGGCCGGCAGCTTCAAGCAATCGGAAACCGCTTTTCTGCATCGCGAGTCCACCGGGCACTGGCGCCTGCGCTGGTTCACACCCACCTGTGAGGTGGAGCTCTGCGGCCACGCCACCCTGGCGGCCACGATCGCTCTGGCCCACTGGGGCCTCCTGACCCCCGGCCAATCGCTCCAGCTGGCCACGCGCAGCGGCGCCCTGCAGGTGGGATTGGACAACGCCACGGCCCATGTGGGCCATCTGGTGCTTCCCAGCTCAGGTTTGATTCCGCTGGAGGTGCCGCAGGCGTTGCAGGCCACCCTTGGCCTGCCGATCGAGCGCTACTGGGATTCTCCCTTGGGCTACCGGGTTGCGTTGCTGGCGGCTGAAGCGCCCTTGGCGGCGCTGGAGAATCCAGCGGCGCTGCTTCAGGGCCCTGAGCGGATGGGCCTGGTGCTGATGCAGCCCCTCATCGGCCACGCTCCCGAGTTGATGGGCGGCCCCTGCGACTACCAGCTCCGGTTCTTCGCTCCAGGGCTGGGCATCGAGGAAGACCCCGTGACCGGATCGGCCCATGCGCTGGTGGCGCCGTGGTGGATGCAGCAGTTGCAACGCAGCCAGGTGCGCGGCTGGCAAGCCTCGGCCCGTCGTGGTGGAATGCTGTGCGAGTCAGTCGGTCCAGGCCTGGTTCGGCTCACCGGTGCCGCTCAGCTCCTATGGGACGGACAGATCAACGCTTCTGGTGCCGGCTGCGAGCCTCTCGATTGGCAGCAGGTTGTGCGGCTGTGAACTGGCGCAGCTGGATGCTCGGGGCACCGATGGGTTTAGGCGCCCTCGGCCTGGGCTTCTGGGCCCAGGCGGTGCTGCCAGGCAGCTCGGGCATCAACGGCCCCCTGCTCGAGGCGATGTTGGCCAGCCCGCCTCCCCACGCGGTGCCGAAGTCGTCCGCCCGCGACGATCTGCAGGGTGTGGCCGCCGAACGGGTGGGCGCCACCGCGGGTGGCTTTGCCCTGGCGGAACCAGCCGAGGGCACGCCGCTGGAGCTTGAAATCCGCGTGGCTGTGGTGCGTGAAGCCGATCAGCTGCAGCTTTCCGCCTCAGGGCCCTGGTGGCTTCGCGCCGCCGATGGCAGCGTGCTGCGTCAGGGCTCGTCGGCAGACAGCTTTCGCCTGAGCGCAGCCGACAACTTGCCCCCCGAGCTCTGGCTGGAAACTTCAGCGGACCATGGGGTGCAGGTGAATGGCCAGGCCTATGACGGCCGGGTTCGCGTGCTGCGCGATCAGGGCGGCCTATTGGCGGTGAATCATCTGCCATTGGAGGCCTACGTGGCCTCGGTGGTGGGTGCGGAGATGCCCAGCTCCTGGGATCTGGAGGCCCTGAAGGCTCAGGCCGTGGCGGCCCGCTCCTACGCCCTCGCCCACATGGCCCGGCCGGCCAATCGCCATTGGCACCTGGGCAACACCACCCGCTGGCAGGCCTACCGCGGCCTGGCCAGCAGCCACCCCCGCACCCGCCAGGCCGCCTCGCAAACCCGTGGCCTGATCCTCAGCTATCAGGGCGGGATTGTGGAAAGCCTCTATGCCGCCACCAGTGAGATCAGCATGGAGGCCCATGGCCACCTGGGGGCGTCGATGAGCCAGCACGGCGCCCAGGCCCTGGCGAGCAGCGGCCAGCCCTACAACGCCATTCTTGGCCACTACTACCGCGGCGCTTCGCTGGCGCGGCTGCGGCAGGGATCCGGGTGATGCAGCCGTTGCAGGGGCGGCCTAAGGCGCGGTTGCTGGAGGCCGCTTTGGCGCGTTCTGAGGCCGCGGAGCGCTGTGGCGCTCTGGTGCCCTTGGACACGGAGATCGTGGCCATGGCTGGCTGTGAGCCGTTTGTGGTGCGTCGCTTGCTCTCCGCCACGCCCAAGCATCTGCGCAGCGCCGGCCCCCGGCCCAATCCGTTCCTGCCCTGGGATGCGGAGCTGGAGGTGGAGCGCCTGAGCGAGGAGCACGTGCTGATCCTCAACAAGTTCCCCGTGCAACGCGGGCACGTGCTGCTGATCCCGCAGCGCTGGCAGCCACAAGCCGGCTGGCTCACCTCGCTGGATTGGCAAACCGTGGCGGATGTGGAGGCTGATACACCGGGCCTGTGGTTCTTCAACAGCTGTGCGGCGGCGGGGGCCAGCCAGCCCCACCGGCATCTGCAGCTGCTGCCGCGGGGGCCGGGCGAGGTCAGTTGTCCATTGGCTGCAGCGTGTCAAGGCCAACTGGCGGGCCTCGAACCCCGCTGGCCCTGGCACTACCGCCTCAGCCCGCGTCAACACAGCGGTGGCCCCGGGGCGGGCGCCGAATTGCTGGAGCTGTATCACCGCCATCAACATGAGCTCGGCCTCGGCTCGCCGCAGCAGCATCCGCAGCCGCTGGATCCCTACAACCTGGTGCTGGACCCCCACTGGTTCATGACCGTAGTGCGCCGCCAGGAGCACTTGGCAGGGATGAGCATCAATGCCCTCGGCTTTGCCGGCTGCTTGTTGATCACGGCTGAATCCGACACGGATTGGCTGCAGCGCCATGGGCCCCTGGCCCTGTTGGAGGCCGTTGCGCACCACGGGAGCTGATTGCGTGGTTTCCCGGATGCGCGGCCCCAGCCGCGGCGGTTTGGCTGAGAGAGCCCAGTTCTCAACGCCATGCATCCACCACTGCCCGAAAGCCTCGAACGGCGCAACCGGCGGGTTGCTGACCACCTGTTTCTGGTGCGCAGCGTGGCCAACCACTACGCCGCCTGCACCCGGGAGCGGCGGGATGATCTCCAACAGGTGGCTGCCATGGGCTTGATCCGCGCGGCGGAGCGCTACGACAGCAGCAGCGACGTTCCCTTTGTGGCCTTTGCGCGGCCCCATGTTCGAGGCGCTGTTCTCCATTACCTGCGCGATGTGGCACCGCTGCTGCGGGTGTCGCGGCGCTTACACGAACAGGCCCAGCGCCTGAACCGCCAGGTGCAAGACGCGCTGGCGCAACAACAAGCCTTGCCCGTGGCTCTCGTTGCTGAACTGGAGGCCCTGGCCCGCGAACGCTCTGTTGAACTGGTGCCGCCTTGGCGCCTGCAGGAGGCCGAAACCTGGCGGCTGGATCAGCGAGGGGATCAGAACGTCGCCCAGCATGAGGCCGCCGAGCACGGGGACGATGCCATGGCAGCGCTCCAACAGCTCGAGCAGCGGCAACGCGAGGTGGTGGAAGCGGTGGTGTTGAAGGGGCAGACCCTGCGCACGGTGGGCCAGCACCTCGGTGTGAGTGCTGCAACCGTGCATCGGGTCTTGCACCTGGCTCTGGCTGAACTCAGGCGTCAGCTGAATCCTGCATCTGACGCTCCAGCGTGCTGATCGCGGCATTGATCGCGGCGAGCTGGCGCTCGAGCCCATCGCGCCAGAACGTGAGGGTATGCAGCTTGCGCTCCTGGTGGCGCCGGCGGCACTGCTGGGGGGTGGAGCTGTCTCCGCAGCCAAAGAATGGCGGGAACATGGGAAAATAGTCACCAGTTGTTGTTCTAGCGGTCGACGACGGCCGACCGCGGGAATGGATCGACAGGGCCACGCCACCTCATCCGTGAGGTCAGAACCCTTTGCCTTGACTGATTTTTATGCCGAGAGAGCTAAAGCAATTCCGCACCCTCGGCCACCCCAGGCTCGTTTGATCGCAGGGTGAGAGCAGTGGGTCCCGGAGCTCCGATGAAAGCCATGCTTGTGGCGCTGCTCGGCAGCGTGATCGTTGCCCCCGTGCCGTCGCAGGCCTATGTGGCCCTGATGGCCGGCCAGAGCGCCCGACCCCTCGGGGGCAGCTTCAACAACGTGCCGGTGCTGCATTCCAACCAGCCGGAGGAAGTGCTGGGGCCCGGCATCCTGGTGGACACGCGTCCCGGATCGGCCATCGCGGCCGAAACCAATCAGCCCCTGGCCAATGCCACCTACACCTTCAACGGTGAATTTGGCCTGCATGTTCACCACAAGTACTACCCAGAAGATCGCAGTCGCATCCGTGGGAGCAATGGACGCCGCGGTGAGCTCACTCTCGCCACGATCCTGATCAACCCCGGCGCAAAGCCCGTCCACATCCGCTTCAAGAAGGGTGCTGTGCGCAACAGCTTCGAGGCGCCCTATCTCGCCAACAACCTGATGGGCGTGAAGCCCCTGGGCCCGCGCCCGTGGAACACCGGCCCCGGCGATGCCACCGCGGTTCAAATGTTGCGCGGTCAGCTCGATCGGCGCCTTGAAGACGAGATCACCATCCCGGCCTACAGCCGCATCGTGCTGTTCAGCACGGCCTTACCGGCTCTGGGGATCGCGAATGGACTGCTGCGTGGCCGCAGCGACGGTCCCTTCCAGATGGCGGTGGTTGCCGCCCGTGATCCCCAGAACGACGCCGACATCCTGCGCGTGCTCGACAGCAACCGGCTCGCGCCGGGTCGGATCTACCTCAGCCGCGTCCGCCAGATCCAAGACGGCACGGTGTTTTCCAGGGTTGGGGGCGTGGCCCTGGGCGACGCCTACACCGCCAGCCTCAACCACGACCTGAGCCAGGGAGCGCTGCATGTGCCGCTCACCAGCACCAACCGCCATCACTTCGGCACTCGTGAGGTGCAGGTGAATCAGCTGGCGTCGCGGATGGTGGATTCCTCGCTCGACAACGTGGGCACCTACGGCGTTCGCTTTGATGTGCAGCTGAATCTGCAGGGATCGGGCCCTCACGAGCTGGTGTTCAGCCATCCCACGCCGAACGGTAAACACTTCACGGCGTTCCGTGGCTCGATCGGCATCGAAACCGATGAGGGCTACCGCGAGATGCATGTGGGGATGCGTTCAGGCCAGAGCCTGCCGATCGCCTCACTTAACCTCAAGCCAGGCCAGAACAATCCGGTGAAGGTGAGCCTCGTGTACCCGGCCGATGCGACACCGGGCCATTTGCTCAGCGTGGTGCCCGACCAGCAGCTTGCCCAGTTGCGCCAACGGGAGCAATTGCTGGCCGCTGCCCAGGCCAGCAAACCCAAGGCCGCTCCCGCCGCCCCGCCGCTCGCGGAGGTTGCCGCTGCTCCAGGTCCAGCTGCGGCTGCGCTCGCCAGGCCAGCAAAACCCGCGCCAGCCGCCAAACCAAGTGCCGCCAAGCCAACAGCTGCGAAACCGATCAATAAACCGAAAAATCCCGCACCTGCAGTTGTGGCGAATCCGGGCTGGATCCAACCGCTTCCGCCCGTGCCTTCGCTGCAAGGGATGCCGCCAGCTGTGATCACGCCCACACGGATGAGTCAGAGCTTGATGGAGCGCTATCAACAGGCTGTTCAGGCCCAGCAACAGCTGATGAATTCGCTGATGGGCCGATAACCTCAGGGGACATCAGCTGCGGAGCGTGGGGGAGAGCGGATCCGACAAACGGCGCATCACCCTGGAACTCAGCGGAGATCTGCTTCGCTGGATCGATGGCCTCAAATCGCAGATGGGCTTCCGCAACCGGGGGCTCATCGTCGAGCAGCTGCTGCGCGAGCTCGTTCCTGATCTCGGCGACGACACGGATGGGTCGCTTGAGACACCCGTAGCAGGCGCCATCGACGTTGCCGAAGCCGGCAGCACCGTTGGCATTCACGCAACGGATCACACCGACACGACGCATCAGACCGACGCTGAATCAGCGGCTCGCAGCTCATCAGCAGTCGTGGCTCACGAGGAAGCGGAGGCGCTCGATCCGAGCACAGACGCAGCACCCGGAGAACTCGACGACAACACGGCCATTGTTCTCATTGGATCCGGTTCGCTCTCAGCTCGGGACCAGAAGCAGGTCTTGGCCAGGACTAGTGAGATCAGATCGACAGCTTCGGTGGGGGCCGCGGGCGTTGGTATCCAGCTGCCAGGGTTTGTTCGCCGCCAAGCCCGAGCCGTGAAGCGCAGCCTCGCTGAGCAGGCAGCGCCGATCAGCGAGGACCGCAATGCAGGCTTGGCCCTGATCCCGGCCGAGGCGGTGCAGGACGCACTGGCCACAGCCAAGCAGCATTGGCTGGAGATTTATGGCACATCACCCAGCGATGCGGCTCAAGATGCTGCGCTCGCTTGGCTGGCCCGAGATATCTGGCCCCAGTCGGATCACAGCGATGGCCGGCCCTTCAGCTGGGGCCTGGCCCAGAAGGTGTTGCTCAGCTTTGCACCCAGCTGGCCCGTCGGCGACCCCAGCCTTGATCGGGTGATCACCGCTGCGGGGATTCTGGAAGACCCCTTTGGCAGCAGCAGTCTCGCGGTGCGCGTACCCACGCTGATCACCCGGTTTGTGCAGCGCCAGCGCAGCAAGCACAAACGCAGCACCTCCTTTGAGGCCATCGACCAATCCATGACCGTGCATGGTGCGTTGCGTTTATTGCAGCTCCCCACGATTGCCGATCGCCCCTACACCCTCAAAGAAATTCGAGAGGCCTACCGCGAACAAGCCCAAAGCCACCACCCCGACGCCGGCGGCTCAGCCGATGCGATGCGCCGCCTCAACGAGGCCTACCAATTCCTGAAGGAACGGTATCGCCAAGCGGCGTGATCACAGGTCTCACCCGAGACCCTGTCTAGATCTGCCCACGAGACTCACCTGCAGTTACCGAGATTTTCTTGCTCTGGCGCCCGCGGTTGCGTTCAGATACGGCGAACCGCTGCGTTATCGAATGCAAATGAGTCCTATAGATCTAGGTAGAGGCCCAATATGCGACCAGGTCCTGGTCTCGTGTGCATCAGCTGTGATCAAGACTTGCGCGGACGAGTCCAGGCTTATCGGTGCCCCGCTGCGAGATCCGTGCATCCCATAGCTCGCGCAACGCGTGGCTTGGATGGTTGTCGTGCCACATCGATTTCGTTCACTCTGCATTTTTTCGTTGATTCTGTTTGCGGCGCCTTACACAGTCACCGTGTCGTCCCCTGCCCGGTCCAGTGTGGTTCAACGGTAGAACGGTTCAATAAAGGTCGGGATGAGGGGCATCGTCCGCAATCAACGTGAAGCTCCTCAGGTGCAGGGATCAGCGACCAGGCCGCGCTGTACCTGATGTACACCGTGTCCGAACGAACCGGCGGAACCGCCAGATCCTGTTGATGACTGTCCAGCAGCTCCAAGCGCCTGTCCAGTACGAATGGACCGGGCCAGAATCGCTGAAATAACAGAAATCTCAGCCCCGCGTACCTGCTATAGACACAGGTACGCAGATGCAATGAGCGCCAAAATGCGGGTTCGGATTCAGTCGCGCAGTAGCCTGACCGAACCCAGGTGATGCCTGCCTGTCAAAAGTGGGCATGAGTTCCGTTTGCATTGGAGGCGTCCTGCCGGATGGCGCATGGCCGGTCACACGAAAATCGGATTCACCGGAATTGCATCCAGCAGCAGAGGCCTGAGGGCGGATCCACATCTGCAAGCCGAAAAAACCTTTCGGCTCATATCTATCTGGGCCTGGGACTAGGGCCGGGTCCAGCATGGGATCTGCGAGAAGATTTTAAGGAGGGCTGTAGGTTGCCGCGTTCCTCTGTGCATGAGTGGTGATGTGACTCGCGCGAACCCTTTGTTGCTGCCTTGTGATCAAATCGGAGCCGGTGTGTCGGTATCCGCGAGTGTCCAACATCGGATATCCGCGGATATCCAGACCTAGACGCACGGCGGGACCAATACCCAGAGTTAGTTAGTCCCATCGAGACGTGCTGAGGGGAAGGCCTCAAGCCTCGATCGTGGGGGGAGGTGATGAGGTACAAAAAAACCGGCAGGTGGTACTGCCGGTACGATGGAAGGGGTGGCAAGGTCCCCCGCGTGATCTGGGCCTGCGATCAGCAGGGGGTTTGCATGCCCTGGATCAGGAAGTCGAAGTAGGGGGCGGCGAGGGCGGCATCGTCGCCATTGAGGAGCACCAGAGAGGCTTCCTTCAGGCAGCGCATCGACTCCACCATGCCGGGCATGGGGACGCCGAGGCTGTTGTACATCTCGCGGGCGCCTTCGAGGCCGATCTTCTGGATCATCTCGGTGCTGCCGGCCAGGACGCCGTAGGTGACCAGGCGCAGATACCAGCCGAAATCGCGCAGGCACTGAGCGCGCTGCTTCTGGCCGTAGGCATTGCCGCCGGGAGCCACGTATTCGGGTTTGCGGCTGAACAGCTGTTTGGCCGCTTCGTCGACGATTTTTTTCTCGTTCTCGGTGAGTGCCTTCACCACAGACATGCGGCTGGCGCCAGTGGAGAGGAACTCCACCATCGAACGGAGCTCACCGCCGGTGGGATAGCGCAGTTGATCGTCGGCCTGCAGGATCAGATCGCGTACGACGCTCATCGAAACCACCTGGTGCCTCGCGATCTTATCGAGACTGAAGGCCACACCATCGCTTGGATGGCCAGGTGTTTACGCACCGATAGGGTCGGGTGATCAGGGAAGGCAATAACCATGCCCACGGCAACCGCCTTGAAGCTGGGCCAGACGTTTGCGCTGAGCATCGATGGGCTCGGCCATGAGGGTCAGGGGGTGGGCCGCTGGAACGAGCTGGTGGTGTTCGTGCCCGGTGCCTTGCCTGGTGAGCGCGTGGTGGCGCGGCTGAAGCGGCAGGCCAAGCGCCACCTGGAAGCCGAGCTGGTGGGGGTGGAGGAGCCTTCCCAGCAGCGGCGCAAGCCCGCCTGCATCCTCACGGACCGCTGCGGCGGCTGCTCCCTGCAGCACTGCGACGACAACGCCCAGGCGGAGCTCAAAACCGATCTGGTGCGCCAGGCGTTGCAGCGTCTGGGCTCGCTGCAGGTGGAGGTGTTGCCGATCCTGAGCGCTGCCAGCCCCCTGGGCTACCGGAACCGTGCCCTGATCCCGTTGGAGCGCACGCCGGAGGGGCAGTTACGGGCCGGCTACTACCGGCGCGGCAGCCACAAGATCGTGAACATGAACCGCTGCCCGGTGCTTGATCCGCGCATCGATGGGCTGATCGAGCCGCTCAAAGCCGATCTGGAAGCTTCGCGCTGGCCGGTGGATGTGAACCTCAGCAGCGGCGGCGGTCTGCGCCACCTGGCGCTGCGGGTGGGGCATCACAGCGGTGAGGTGCTGATCACGCTGGTGAGCAGCCACAACAACCTGCCTGGCCTCGAAGCCCTCGCCCAGCAATGGATGCAGCGCTGGCCCGAGGTGGTGGGCGTGAACCTCAACATCCAGCCCAAAGCCAGCAATGTGGTGCTCGGCCCTGAAACCCACCAGGTGGCGGGCCGCTCCTGGCTGCTGGAGCGCTTTGCCGGCCAGGAGCTGCGCATCGCCGCCGACACCTTCTTTCAGGTGAACACCGCCCAGGCCGAACGGGTGGTGCCATTGCTCACGTCCTTCTTCAGTGAACCCCCGCAGAGCCAGGTGCTGGAGGCCTACAGCGGCATCGGCACCTTTTCACTGCCGCTGGCGGCGGCCGGGCTGGATGTGCTCGGGCTTGAGCTGCATCCTGGTTCGGTGCAACAGGCCCGCGCCAACGCCGAGCGCAACCAGTTGCCCCGTGCCCGCTTTGAGCAGGCAGATGTGGCGGCTTCGCTGGCTGAACACCTCACCTGGGCGGAATCCCTGCTGGTGGATCCACCCCGCAAGGGGCTCACACCGGAGGTGATGGAGGCGATCCTGCAGGCACCGCCGCGGCGCCT
>VGPP01000046.1 GCA_016882585.1 Cyanobacteria bacterium M_surface_7_m2_037 | reverse complement strand
CGGGGCTGAGTGGCGTGGGATTGGTGGCGGGCTGGTCGAGCGGGCTGCTGGGCGTGGGCGGGGGCCTGGTGATGGTGCCGCTGATGGTGCAGGGCCTGGGGATCCGCGTGTATCAGGCGATCCGGCTGAGCACGATTGCGGTGTGCGCCTCCGCCGCCGCTGCCGCGATCACCTTCACCAGCGATGGCCGGGGCCATCTGGGCATGGGGCTGCTGCTGGGGGGTGCGGCTGCCGTGGCGGCGCAGTGGTCAGCCTCGCGGCTGCAATCGGTGAGTGAGGCGAAGCTGGTGTGGCTGCTGCGCCTGCTCTGCGTGCTGCTGGCCGTGGATGCCACGCGCCGGGCCATCACCCTGGCGCTCAGCTGAGCCCCTGCCAGAAGCTGCCATCGAGCTCAAAACCGAGCACCGCCGCCATCTGCTCAAGGTTGCCCCGGCAGTTGAGGCCGTGGCCGCGCGACCAGTGATCGAGCAGGAATAACCGGTGGGTCATCCACAGCTCGAGGCTGTCGGGTGCGAAGCGAATGCCCTCGCTGCGGCTGAAGCTGTGGGGCAGCAGCATCGCCACATGGCGGGTGAGCTGGCCGCTGCTGCGCTCCAGCAGCAGAGGCAGCCAGGGGCAGAGCGCATCAGCCCGCAGGCTCCACACCCGCAGCTCGGGAATCTCGGAGAGCTCGCGCGGATCGTCGCTGGCGCGGGGCCAATCGAAGCTGAGCTCAAGGCTGGCGCTGTGCTCCAGCAAGGCTTCGGGTTCCAGCGAGAACCACGGCTCCAGCGGGGCAAGGCTGCGCTCCAGCACCTGCTGCTGCGCGATCAGCACGGATCCTGCAGAAGACAAGGCAGCAGCTGGCAATCAAGCCCGACCGTAGCCAGCGGCTGCACCGCCAGGGGTATCGAGCTGTGACAGGCCACAGCCCAAGCCCTGGCAAGGCCCTGCAACTGCGGAAGAATGGGTTGGATTTCTGCTTTGAATCAGGCCATGACGTCCCTCACCCAGGCCGAAGTGCTGATTGCCCTGGTGGTGGCTGCCCATGCGGGCGTGCTCGCCGTGCGTCTGGCTGCCAGCCTCTACCGCGCCTGATCCCTTGGCAGCGCGGTTGCGGCCTGCTAAAAGCGGGCCACAACCACGCTCATCAAGCCTTGAGCCTGCCCCGCACCGCCCAGCCATCGCAGCGGCGATCCGCGCCACGGGGCAAGCACAACGCACCGGGACGAGCGCCCAGGCCTGTTCAGGCCACGCCAACGGTGCCCGCCTCCCTGCGGCCTTCCACGCCAGCCCAGGAAAAGCTCTGCAGTGGCATTGGTCTCACCTTGAAGGTGGGCCTTGGCCTGGTCGCCGTGGTGAGCTTGGTGAGGCTCGGTGGCGCTTACCGCGAGCGCTTGGATCGCTACGGCGAGATCACCGCTGTGCTCAATATTCAGCAGGCGAAGCTGAACAAGGCGCAGCAGCGTTTCGACAACCTGTTCACCACCGGCGGTGAGCAGCGGCTGATCCAGGAACAAGACCAATGGATCGCCCCCAACCGCATGCGGGTGGTGTGGACCGCACCAGGCCAGGGCGGCCCCTCAACCGCCCCCGCGCCATTTCCAACTGTTGAGCAGCCACAGCCCAGCACCGAGAAGCCGCAGACCACTCGATAATTTGAGGCCCGCCGTCTTCCGGGCTTCATGGTGGTTAGCAGCAGCGCATCCAGCTCCAGCAGCAGCCCCGGCGCTGTCTTGATCACCGGCACCACCTCCGGGGTGGGCCTCAACGCCACCAAAGCCCTGGTGGAGCGCGGGTGGACCGTGGTGACCGCCAACCGTGATCCCGTGCGGGCAGCAGCAGCTGCCGATTCCCTTGGCATCCCCAGCGATCGGCTGCATCACCTGCGCATCGATCTGGGCGATCTCGAGAGCGTGCGGGTGGGCGTGGAAACCCTGGTGAGCTCCCTGGGCTTTGGCCTCGATGCCCTGGTGATCAATGCCGCCGTGTACAAGCCGCGGCTGAAGGAGCCCGAGCGCTCACCCCAGGGATACGAGCTCTCGATGGCCACCAACCACCTGGGCCATTTCCTGCTGATCCAGCTGCTGCTGCCCGATCTGCAGCGCTCCCAGCATCCCTCCCGCCGGGTGGTGATCCTCGGCACCGTGACAGCCAACTCCAAGGAGCTGGGCGGCAAGATCCCGATCCCCGCCCCAGCCGATCTGGGCGATCTGAGCGGTTTCAAGGCCGGTTTCAAGGCCCCGATCGCGATGGCCAATGCCAAGCCGTTCAAGCCGGGCAAGGCCTACAAAGACAGCAAGCTCTGCAACATGATCACCACCCAGGAGCTGCACCGCCGCCTGCACGACTCCACCGGCATCGTGTTCAGCTCGCTCTACCCAGGCTGCGTGGCGGACACACCCCTGTTCCGCAACACGCCCAAGGCGTTCCAAACAATCTTCCCCTGGTTCCAGAAGAACATCACCGGCGGCTACGTGAGCCAGGCCCTCGCCGGTGAGCGGGTGGCCCAGGTGGTGGCCGATCCGGAGTTTTCCGCTTCCGGCGTGCACTGGAGCTGGGGCAACCGCCAGAAGAAGGGCGGCAAGCAATTCAGCCAGGAGCTCTCCGATAAGGCCAGCAATCCCGACACCGCCATCGGGGTGTGGGAGGAATCGATGAAGCTGGTGGGGCTCGCCTGAGATGGCCCCAGCCCGGCCTCCCGCCATCCTCTGCATCGGCAAAAACTATGCCGATCACGCCGCTGAGCTGGCGGAGCCGGGCGCCCTGAAACTGCCGGAGCAGCCAGTGCTGTTCCTGAAAAACCCAGCCAGCGTGATCGGCCATGGCGCGGCGATCGAGCTGCCGCCGGTGGTGCACACCGACGACCGCGATCCCCCCATCGGCGTGGATTACGAAGGGGAGCTGGCGGTGATCCTGGGCTGCGATGCCCGCGATGTGCCCGAAGCCCAGGCCCGCGAGGTGATCGCTGCCGTGGCCTGCGCCAACGACGTGAGCCAGCGCTGGTGGCAGTGGCACGGCAGCGGCGGCCAGTGGTGCCGCGGCAAAAGCTTCGACACCTTCTGCCCACTGGGGGAGCCCACGCCCATCAGCACCATTGCCGATCTGCAGAATCTGCAGCTCACCACCCGGCTCAATGGCGCGGTGGTGCAGCAGGCCAGCACCAGCACGATGATCTTCCCGGTGGCGCGCCTGATCAGCGACCTCAGCCAGGGCACCACCCTGCTGGCCGGCACCGTGATCCTCACCGGCACGCCGGCGGGGGTGGGCGCTGGCCGCAAGCCGCCGCGTTTCCTGCGTGATGGCGATGTGGTGGACGTGGAGATCAGCGGCGTGGGCAGCCTCAGCAACCCCGTGCGCAACCGCAGCTGATCAGTCGAAGCCCAGCAGATCGAAGATCTCGCGGTCTTTGAGGGGTTCGGCCTCGAGGGGCTTCACGCTCTCGAGCATCGATTGGGCCAGGTGCAGGTATTCGTTCTGCACCGCCTCCACCTCGGGGGTGGACTCCATCTCAAAGATCGTGCACTTCTTCAGGCGTGAACGGCGGATCGCATCGAGGTCTGGGAAGTGGGCCATGGTGCGCATGCCCACGCGGTCGTTGAAGCGATCGATCTGATCGGTGTCTTTGGAGCGGTTCGCCACCACGCCGCCGAGGCGCACTTTGTAGTTTTTGGCTTTGGCCTGGATCGCCGCAATGATCCGGTTCATCGCAAAGATCGAATCGAAATCGTTGGCGGTCACGATCAGGCAGTAGTCGGCGTGCTGCAGCGGAGCCGCAAAGCCGCCGCACACCACATCGCCAAGCACATCAAAGATCACCACATCGGTGTCTTCCAGCAGATGGTGCTCCTTCAGCAGCTTCACCGTCTGACCAGTCACATAGCCGCCGCAGCCGGTGCCGGCCGGCGGACCGCCCGATTCCACGCACTGCACGCCGTTGAAGCCCTCGAACACGAAGTCTTCCGGCCGCAGCTCCTCGGTGTGGAAATCCACGGTTTCGAGGATGTCGATCACCGTGGGCACCATCTGCTTGGTGAGCGTGAAGGTGCTGTCGTGCTTGGGATCGCAGCCGATCTGGAGCACCCGCTTGCCCAGCTTGGAGAAGGCGGCTGAGAGGTTGGAGCTGGTGGTGCTTTTGCCGATGCCGCCCTTGCCGTAAACGGCAATCACCAGCGCTCCCTCCTCGATCTGGAGGCCGGCCTCCTGGTGCACCTGAACGCTGCCTTCACCATCGGGCCGCGTGAGCGTGGAGGTCATACCAGCAAGAGCTTGGATGTCTTCATCCAACCCCTGCACCGGTGAATCGCAACAGCTGTTCGTGCAAAGCGAAACATCGATCCCGATGCTGTGCGGATGTGCACACACTCAGCAAGCACCAGCCCGGCACAATTGCTAGGTATAAATACTCATTCTGCAGCGATTCATGCTGCCGGGCGTGCATCATGGCGCGCCACGCCATCCATCAGCGTGAGCAGGCAACGGGCGCTGTAGATGCGATCGCTGGGGATAGCCGTGAGATCTTGATCGAACACGCACAGATCAGCGCGCTTGCCTTCACGGATCGAACCTGTGATCCTGTCAATCCTGAGCTGACGTGCACCGGCGAGGGTGTAAGCCTCCAGGGAGCCTTCCAGCGTCAATGCATCCTCCATGGGAGGTAGGGGTTCACTGGCTCCTGGGCCCAGGGCATCTTTCATGGCCGCGAACAGCGGCGGCGGCGGCTGGCGCCGAATCGCTGCCTGTACATTCAGCATCGGCTCAATTCCAAGGGTGCCACTGGCGTAGGTCGCGGGCCAATCACTACCCAGCGCCAGATTCACGCCATGATCACGCTGCAGTCGCCCGAAGCGGAACATCTTGTTGTAGCGATCGGTGCCGATCGCCTGCTCGGTGGCTTGATAGCGAATACACCAGATCCCTGTGCTGCTGATGAAGGGTTTCAGCCGTGTCAATCGTGCCTGATCCGCATCATCGGCAAGCTGCACATGGGCCAGAGTCACCTTGGGATGCGTGCCCTGCTGACGAACCGTGGTTAGGGCATCGAGGATCTGGCGCAGCGAGGCATCCCCGATGGTGTGGTAGTGAACATCAAAGCCAGACTGATCACACTGCCGCAGCAACTTGATCACGGAATCGGTGGAGATGGCCAGGCGACCGTGCGTACCGGCCGGTTGCAGATAGGGGTTGATCAGGGCCGCCTGGCGGTTCTCGATCACACCATCCCCAACAATCTTGAGCGTTGACACTCGGAAGTGTTCGCTGCCGAAGCGTTGATGCAACTGCTTCAGGGTGCTCACCGCAGTGTCCACATCCGCCTCAGATGTCACTGTTTGCGTCACATGGAGGCGCACCGGTAGCGCTGCGCGACGATCCATCTCTTCGATGGCTGTGTAAATAGCGATCTGGCCGAAGGGCATCGCCGCATCGAACAGGCTGGTGAATCCCATGGCCGCAAATTGATCCAAGAGAGCCTGCAGCAGCGGGCCATAGGTCTTGGAATCGAGCAGGTTAAGGGCATTGATCACCGGAAGAAAAGCCGGCGCCTCGCGCAGATAACCGGTGGGGCTGCCGTCCTTGTCGCGCACGATCTCACCCACCTGAGGATTCGGTGTATCGGCCGTGATGCCCGCCATCTCCAGCGCTTTGCTGTTCACCCAGGCGGAATGCATGTCCGAAGACATCAGCAGGATCGGCCGGTCCGCACTGATCGCATCGAGATCGCGGCGGTGCGGCCCACCCTGACCACTGAACAGATTCGAATCCCAACCATTGCCGAAGAACACCCCCGTCCCTGGGTTGTCTTTCACATAGGTGTGGATCGAATCGAGCACCTCGTGCTCGCGTGATTCGATCTTGAGTGAGAGGCCGCTGCGGAACAGGCTGCCCAGCAACGGATGCACGTGGCTATCGATCAGTCCCGGCAGCAGGATCCGCCCCTTGAGATCCACCCGCTGCGTGTTGGCTCCCAACCAGCGCTGGGCACCACGGCGATCACCCACGTACACGATCGTGTTGCCCCGCACCGCCACCGCTTCGGCGCGGGGCTGGTCACGCTCCATCGTGAGGATCGTGCCGCCTTCAAACAGCCAATCGGCCTTGCCATCGGCGGGCACCGCCTTCGCCTCAGCCTTCAGCAGGCTCGGTGCCACGGCCGAAGCGGCCATCAAGGCTCCGGCCTGCAGCACCCGCCGCCGACTTGTGGTGCCCGCCCGAGCAAGCACCGCCTGGCTGAAGCAGCTGCTCAGCTGCTGGCTGAGCTCACATCCGATGCACATGGGGGCAGGACATCCTTCCCCAAGACTGCTGAGCCGCGGCGATCACGCCACGGCTTGTAGGGGTCTGTGACGCTCAGCGACTGAAGTGAGCCTTGGCCTCATACAACGCCTCGCTGTCGATCACCGCCAGACCCCGCTCGCGGGCAAAGGCTTCGGTGTTTTTGCGCACCTTGCCACGCACGAAAAACGGGATCTTGGCCAGCTCAGCCTCACCCTCAGGGCTCCAACTCAGGCCAACACCAGCAGCCGCAGCCATCGCCGGCGCCGGTGACGCCTCAGCCGGGGCCGCCACAGGTGCGCCATCGCCCAGATGGCTGCGGTGGCCATCCACGAATTCGAAGTCGTGGCGGAACATGCCGATCAGGTGTTCCTCCAAGCCCATCATCAGCGGGTGCACCCAGGAATCGAAGATCACATTCGCCCCCTCCCATCCCATCTGCGGCGCATAGCGGGCGGGCACATCCTGAACATGCAGCGGTGTACTGATCACAGCGCAGGGAATACCGAGGCGCTTGGCGCTGTGGCGCTCCATCTGGGTGCCGAGCACCAGCTCGGGGGCCGCCTCAGCGATGGCGGCTTCCACGGCGAGGTAGTCGTCGCTGATCAGGGCCTCAAGGCCCAGCTCCGCAGCGGCGGCGCGCACCTCGCGGGCCTGCTCCCGGCTGTAGCTGCCGAGGCCCACCACCTGGAAGCCCAGTTCGCGGCTGGCGATGCGGGCAGCGGCAATGGCATGGGTGGCATCGCCAAACACGAACACCCGCTTGCCGGTGAGATAGGTGGAATCCACCGAGCGCGAATACCAGGGCAGGCGTGAGCGGCGCTCGGCCTCGCACACCCCATCAGCGCCCGGTTCCAGCTCCGCCGGCAGCTCCAGATCCAGCACGCTGTGCACCTCCCGCAAGAAGGCCACCGTGGCGCCGATGCCGATCGGCACCATGCGGATGCAGGCCATCCCGAACTGGCGCTCCAACCAGCTGCAGAGGGTTCCGGCCACCTCGGGATAGAGGCACACGTTGGCATCGGCCGTGGGGATGCGCTGCAGATCCCCCGGGCGCGCGTTCAGCGGTGCCACCACCGCTACATCGATGCCGTAGCTCCCCAGCAACTGGCTGATCTCGCGCACATCGTCGCGGCAGCGGAAGCCGAGCAGCGAAGGCCCCAGCAGGTTCACCCGCGGTCGGCGACCCTCGGCGCGCCAGCGGGCTGGATCGGGCTTGGGCGTGCCCGGCGCCGGCAGTTGCGGCTTGAGCAGGGTGCGCACCAATTGATAGAAGGTTTCTGCTGCACCCCAGTTCTCCTTTTTGGAGTAGGCGGGCAGCTCCAGATTCACAATCGGCAGCGCACCAAAACCCATACCGGCCGCCAGGGCACCGGGTTGGTCTTGGATCAGCTCAGCAGTGCAGCTCTCGCCCACCAGCAGCGCTTCGGGCTCAAACCGCTGCACCGCATCGGCGATCGAGCGCTTCACCAGCTCCGCCGTGTCGCCGCCGAGATCACGGGCTTGGAAGGTGGTGTAGGTCACAGGCGGGCGCTTATCGCGCCGCTCGATCATCGTGAACAGCAGATCGGCGTAGGTGTCGCCCTGGGGGGCATGCAGCACGTAGTGCACCCCCTCCATCGAGGCAGCGATGCGCATTGCGCCCACATGCGGCGGGCCTTCGTAGGTCCAGAGAGTGAGTTCCATCGAGCGGGGCCTCAGGCGAAGGACAGGGCAGCGCGGCGGCGCAGGGGCCGGGCGAAGAGTTCGGCCAGATCAGCGGCCTGATCGATGCCATGGATGGGGCTGAACACCAGCTCGATCGACCACTTGGTGGCCATGCCTTCCGCCTCCAGCGGATTGGCAAGCCCCAGGCCGCACACCACCAGATCCGGGCGCTGCTGGCGCACCCGCAGCAACTGGTTCTCCACGTGCTGGCCTTCGCTGAGCTGGGTGCCAGCCGGCAACAACTCCAGCTCCTCCGCCATCAGCTGACGATCGAGATAGGGCGTGCCCACCTCCACCAACTCCATGCCGCACTCACGGCTGAGAAAGCGGGCCAGGGGGATCTCCAGCTGGGAATCGGGCAGCAGGAAGAGGCGTTTGCCAGCCAACGTCTCCCGCTGGGGAGCCAAGGCGCGCTGACCCCGCTCCACCAGCGGATCGAGCACCTCAGCCACCCGGGCTGGAGCGATGCCAAAGGCAGCGGCAGCTGCGGCCATCCAATCGCGGCTGCCCTCCACCCCGAAGGGATAGGGAGCGCGGATCAGCTCCGCGCCGCGATCCACCAGCGCCCGGGCGGTGCCGCTCAGAAACGGCTGGGCCAGCAGCAGCTTGGTGCCCGGCCCCACAGCGGGCAGCTCGGTGGAACGGCGCGGCGGCAGACTGGCCACTCGCTCGATGCCGAGCTTGTGGAACAGGCCGATCAGCCGGTCTTCCACCGCATCGGCGAGGGTGCCGGCGATCAGCAGCTGCTGCTCGCTGCTGGCGGGCATCAGCGGGATCAGGGCCTGCAGGGCACCGTCTTCCCCCTGGGTGAAGGTGGTTTCGATGCCGCTGCCGCTGTAGTTGAGCACCATCACGCGGCCGGCGTGCTGGCGGTTGAGGCGCTCAGCAGCTTTCGAGAGATCGAGCTTGATCACCTCACTGGGGCAGCTGCCCACCAAAAACAGGGTGCGAATCTCAGGGCGGCGCTCCAGCAGCTGCGCCACGAGGCGATCGAGCTCCTCGTTGGCGTCAGCCAGGCCAGCCAGATCGCGCTCCCCCAGGATTGCGGTGCCGAAGCGCGGTTCGGCAAAGATCATCACGCCGGCAGCGCTTTGAACCAGGTGGGCGCAGGTGCGGGAGCCCACCACCAGGAAGAAGGCATCCGGCATGCGCCGGTGTAGCCACACGATCGAGGTGAGCCCGCAGAACACCTCCCGTTGGCCGCTTTCCTTGAGGGGTGGCGGCAGATCCGCCTCAGCCGATGCGCGTGTGGCGATGCTCGATGCCATGGCCGGCCTCCTGCCGTGCCCACCCTCGCTAGCGCCAGCCGGAGGCTGCAGCAAACCCCCTGTGCACAACCCTTAAAGCAGCGGTGTGGAAACACCCACAAGCGCCGGCAACGGCTCAGCTGCCAGGCAAGGAGCGCAGCGCCTCCTCAGAGCCCATCACCACCAGCAACTCGCCCTGGGCCAACACGTGGGATGCCGGTGGATTCACATCCAGATGCCCCACCGGACCCGCCGCCAGCACATTCACGTTGTAGTGCTTGCGCAGATTGAGATCGCGCAGGGAGTGGCCCACAAACGAACTGGGCACCTTGATCTCTTCGATGCAGCTGCGGTCATCCAGGCGGAGCTGCTCCAGCAGGTTGGGGCGCACCAGCTCCAGCCCCAAACGCTGGCCCATCATTTTCGAGGGAAACACCACCCGGTCGGCGCCGACCCGCTGCAGCATCTTCATGTGCAGATCGCTCGTGGCGCGCGCGATCACCTGTTTCACGCGCGTGCCCTTGGCGTCTTTGCAGATCAAGGTGGCGGTGATGCTGGCCTCGATCGGATCGCTCATCGCCACCACCACCGTTTCCAGATCGAGCACACCGGAAGCGCGCAACGCCTCTTCATCGGTGCAATCCACCACGCGGCATTCGATCGAGGGATCGAGCTGGCGGAGTTCATCGATCGCCCGCTGGCTGGAATCAATGGCGAGCACATCGGCGCCGGCCCGCACCAGCTCCGCGCACACCGAGCTGCCGAAGCGACCCACACCGATCACCGCGAATCCACCGCGGCGGCCCTCGCCTTCAGCGCCCCACTGCCACCACTGATTCACGGTTGCTCCTGCAAGCCCACCTTTTCTAGACGTAGAGGTCTTCCCTGGGATAGCCCACTCGCAACTGAGGGCGGTTGCCATACAGCGCCGAGAGCAGCAGCAGAATGCCGATCCGGCCCACAAACATGCCCACCATCAGCACCAGCTGGCCCCAGCGGTTGAGGTTGGCGGTCACGCCCAGATCCAGGCCCACCGTGCCGAAGGCCGACACACAGGTGAATAACTTCTCGAGAAAGCTGAAGCTCTGCTGGCCGCTGACGCCCGCTGCCGAGGGGCCCACACCCAGGAACAGCGCCATCAGCACCACAAACAGCACCGAGGCCAGGGTGACACCCACCGCTCGCAGCACCGTGGCATCCGGAATCTGGCGGCGATGCATCAACACATCACTGCGACCCTCCAGGGTGGAGCGGGTGGCCCCCATCAGGATCGCGAAGGTGGTGGTTTTGATGCCGCCGCCGGTGCCACCGGGGCTGGCGCCGATGAACATCAGCAGGATCATCAACAGCAGACCGGCATCGGTGATGGTGTCCACCGAGAGCGGGATGGTGTTGAAGCCTGCGGTGCGGGTGGTGATCGACTGGAACACCGTGATCTGCAGTTTCTGCCACAGGCCGAGCTGCCCCATCGCCGAAGCCCGATAGCCGAAGTGCTCGGTGATCAGCAAACCGATCGCCCCCAGCACGATCAACAACACCGTGCTGCGCACCACCAGACGGGTGTGCAGGTTGAGACGACGCAACCGCCGCAGGCGCAAGCGATTGGCCCACAGGTCGTTGATCACACGCCAGCCGATCCCCCCGATCACGATCATCGAGGCGATCACACCGTTCACCACGGCGTTGTCGCGGTAGTCGATCAGGCTGTTATCCCAAAGACCGAATCCGGCGTTGTTGTAGGCGCTGATCACGTGAAACAGCGAAGCCCAGAGCCGTTGGCCGGGCTGCTCGATATCGGTGAAACCAAAGGCGTAAAGCACCACCGCGCCCAGGCCCATCACGCAGGTGGCGGTGATCAGGATGCTATTGAAGGTGGGGCCGATGCCGCCCACGCCGAATTCGTCGAGCGCACGGCCTTTATCGAGGCGATGGCGCAACCCGGAGCGCCCCTGCACAAACCCCTGCAGGAAGGTGGTGATGGCCATCAGGCCAAGGCCGCCGGTAATGATCAAGCCGGCCAGCACCACCTGGCCCACAAAGGTGAGATCGCTCCCCACCGAGATCACCGACAGCCCCGTCACGGTGATGGCGGATGTGACCGTGAACAGGGCCTGCCAAAGGCCGACATCGTCGCTGGAACAGACGGGCGAGGCGAGCAGGAACGTGCCCACCACAATCACCAGCAGACCCGTGACCACCGTGAACTGGGGCACGGTGAGCTGATGACGCCAGCGCTGCAGCGCCTGAACGGGATTGCTCGGGGACGAGTTCATCCCGCCAACCGTAGGTAAGGTCCGGTCCAACCCGCATCCCCGCCCAACCAATGAATCCGATCGTTGTGCTGCTGGCGATGGCAGCGCTGATCCTGGTGGGCTCGGCACTGGCCTCCAGCACCGAGGCGGCGATGCTCACGGTGAACCCGATCCAGGTTCACACCCTGGTGCAGCAGCGGGTGCCAGGGTCGCGCGCCCTCGAGCGGATCAAGGCGCGGCCAGGCCGATCCCTGGCGCTGCTGGTAGTGATCAACAACCTCTTCAATATCTCCGGTTCGATGCTGCTCGGCAGCCAGGCCGATCACACCTTCGAGCAGCTGCCCGGAGGCACCGCCGCGCTGTTGATCTTCAACATCAGCTTCACCGTGGCCGTGATTTTGTTCGGCGAGATCCTGCCGAAGGCGATCGGTAACAGCTTCGCCATGCCGATCTCCCTGGGGGGAGCGCGG